>NZ_DAIUJO010000141.1:0-7815 GCF_036848755.1 Sinomonas sp.
TTGGTGTTCCCGAGTTGGGTGGAGGGGGGAGTTGGTGTTCCCGAGTTGGGTGGAGGGGGGAGTTGGTGTTCCCGAGTTGGGTGGAGCGGCCACGTCACCTGGAGTCGAGCAACCCCTTCACGTAGGCGGCCTGACCGACGTGCTGGGTCGCATCGTTGAGGATGCTCACCAGCCGCACAGCGGCCGTGACGGGCGGGTTCCATCGCCGATCCACGACCGTTCCGAGGTCCTCCTCTGAGATCCCGCGGAGAATCTCGACGGCCCGCTCGTGAACGGCGTCCTGATAGTCGCCTAGGATCTGTGGCTCGATCCGAGGGAACGCGGCGACATCCTCTGGGCTGTGGCCGTAGCCCGTGCTCTGCTCGGGGTACGGGGTGCCAAACCGCGCGCGCCATTCGTTCCAGATCTGCCCGGGAGGCATGGGGTGTCCGCGCCCCGCTGGCGGTTCGCCGCCGCCGAGGACGTGGGCGAGCGCCGCGAAATGGTCGTCGGTGATGCGAGTGAGGTGCCAGAGGATCCATCCGACCGAGTTCGTCTCGGGGGAGGGCTGTTCGACGAGGCGCGCGGGCGAGAGGCCGAACACCACATGTTCGACGCTGTCGCGGACCCGGCCGAAGCCGTCTTCGAGGATGCTAATTGCCCAGTTCTGCTGCGCTGTCATGGGGTCACCCTAGCCCCGGTGGCGCGCTCAGGTGGAGGCCTCCGCGGAGGATACAGTAGGCCCATGGCTATCATCGGCATCGGCGTGGACGTCGTGGACATCGACCGGTTCGAGCGGCAGCTCGAGCGCACTCCCGGCCTGCGGGACCGGCTGTTCGTCCCCGCCGAGCGCGAGCTCAATGCCCGCTCGCTGGCCGCGCGCTTCGCCGCGAAGGAAGCCGTAGCAAAGGTCCTCGGCGCCCCGGCCGGGATGAACTGGCAGGACTGCTGGATCGGCCTCGACGCCTCCGGCCCGACGATCCAGATCAAGGGCACCGTGCTCGCCGTCGCGCAGGACCGCGGCGTCCGCACGTGGCATCTGAGCATGTCGCACGACGGCGGAATCGCCACCGCGATGGTCGTCGCCGAAGGCTGAGCCGGATGCTCACGGCCTTCACTGGCACCCAGATCCGCGAGGCCGAGCGGCCCCTGCTCGAGCGGGGTCTCGGCGCCGAGCTCATGGCCCGCGCCGCCCACGGCCTGTACCGCTCGCTGGTCGCAGAAGTCCGGCGCGTGAGGGGCGGCCTCTACGGCGCCAGGGTGGCCGCCGTCGTCGGCAAGGGCAACAACGGCGGGGACGCTCTCTTCGCACTCGCTGAACTCGCCGCCCGTGGCGTGCGGACGACGGCGGTCCTCGCCTCGGGCGCGGCCCATCCCGAGGGTCTCGCGGCCTTTGAGGCGGCGGGCGGGCGCGTGGAGCCGTCGCTGGGGGAGGCGGACGTCGTCGTCGACGCCGTGCTCGGCACCGGCGCGAGCGGTGACTATCGCGCGCCCTTCCCGCGCCCGGGAGGGCTCGTCGTGGCCTGTGATCTCCCATCGGGCGTTGACGCGGACTCCGGAACAGCCTCGCGAGAGGTGTGGCGGGCGGATGTGACGGTGACGTTCGGCGCGCTCAAGACCGGCCTCCTTGCGGGACGCGGCCGCGCGCTCGCGGGACGCGTTGAAGTGATCGACATCGGCCTCGCAGAATTTCTGCCTGTGCCGGACGTATACGTCCTCGAGGCCGAGGACGTCAGCGCTGTTCTTCCCGAGCCCCACGACGATTGGCAGAAGTACACGCGGGGCGTCCTGGGCGTCGTCGCCGGCTCCGACGAGTATCCGGGGGCCGCCGTCCTCACCACCGCGGCGGCGCTCGCGACGGGGGTCGGGATGGTCCGGCATGTCGCGCCCGAGAGCGTCCGCCATGCTGTCCTGGCTGCTCATCCCGAGGTCGTCGCGTCCGGGTCGGCCGAGGGGCGCGTCCAGGCGTGGGCGGTCGGGCCTGGCATCGGCGACGACGCCGCCCAGCAGCGCGCCTTCGACGTCGCCTTGAACTCGGGCCTGCCGCTCGCGATTGACGCCTCTGCGCTCAACCGGATCCCAGGACCGGCCTTGGACGGCCGCGCCGTCATCACCCCCCACGCGGGCGAACTCGCCCGGATTCTGTCGCGGCTCGGCCTCGATGTAGAACGCTCCGAAGTCGAGGAACGACCCGTCCGCTGGGCCCGGCTTGCCGCCGAGCGCTTGGGCGCGACGGTGCTGCTCAAGGGGCCCGCGACCGTTTGCGCGGCGCCCGACGGCACGGCATGCATTCAGGCCGTGGCACATCCGTACCTAGCGACTGCGGGTTCCGGTGACACCCTGACGGGAATCGTGGGGGCACTCCTCGCGACGACCTCGAAGGTGAGGCCCGTCCACGTCGCCGCAGCGGCAGCGATGGTCCATGGTCGGGCCGGGCGAATCGCCGCCGAGGGAGGCCCGTTCGGGGCAGGCCAACTTGCGGCGGCCGTGCGGAAGGCGATATTGGCGTTCCAAGGAAGAGTTCCAGAGGTTCCCCTCGGGGCGGCGGTAGACCCACTGCTTGCCGACCAGTAGAAATGGGGCTCGGGCATGCAGGGGCATGCCCGTCCACTCAGGAAGGTCCGGGGATCAATGGAGAAGATGATGGATAGCGAAGCGCTGCCGCAGATCGAGCGCCGTCAGGTGGTGAAGACGGCAGCGTGGGCCGCGCCAGTGATTGCGGGGGCAGTCGCAGCGCCGATGGCCGCCGCCTCGCAAGGCTACTGGGACGTGGGGATCACAGGGAGATGCTCGACGGGGCTGCTCGGGATCCTGGGGCAATCACGCCTGGACTTCACGATCACCGCCGTGCAGGGGACGGTGGCGGCGGGGACGAGCTTCACCCTCACATCGAGCGCCTTGCTCAACGTGAGCGCGCTCGGTGCGAGCCCGAATGGGTTTGTCTCGATCTCGCTCCTGAGCGGTTCGTCCGCGCTTCTGACTCTCACGTCACCGCTCGCGCAGGGAAGCTCGGTGACGATTGATCTGCTGGGCCAACTCGTGACCATCGGGCTCGTCTACACCTACACGCTCCAGCTCAACGGGAACGACAACCCCTCAAGCCCGGCGACGGCCGCGCCGAACTCGGCCTCCCTGTCCGCGCTCGCTCAGCTCAACCTCGGCGTCAGTTCGCTCGTGTGCCTCTGATGACGCGTTGACCGATCCGGGCGGCGACGATTCGTAGCCGCCCGGGTTGCGCCGCTGCCAGCGCCAATGGTCAGCAACCATCTCGGGGAGGCCGTGGCGCGCCTTCCAGCCGAGCTCCCGCTCCGCTTTGGAGGTCTCGGCGAACGACGCCGCGATGTCGCCCGGACGTCGCTCGGCGAGGCAAAAGGGGATGTCTCGACCAACAGCCTCGGAGTATGCCCGTAGAACCTCGAGGACGGTGTACCCACGCCCAGTCCCGAGATTCCATGTGTGAACACCGGTCTTCCCGACGATCCAGTTCAGGGCGGCGACATGCCCTTCCGCGAGATCGAGGACGTGGATGAAGTCTCGCATCCCGGTGCCGTCTGGGGTGTCGTAGTCGGACCCGAAGACCTCCACGAACGGGCGTTGGCCGACGGCGACCTGCCCGACGAACGGGACGAGGTTCGCCGGAGTGCCGCGGGGATCTTCGCCGAGTCGGCCCGATGGATGAGCTCCGACAGGATTGAAGTAGCGCAGGATTCCTATGGACCAGCGGTCATCCGCCGCGGCGAGGTCCCCGAGCATGTGCTCAATGATGAGCTTGGTGCGTCCGTAGGGATTGGTGGCCGAGAGCGGTTCGTTCTCCGAGACGGGCACCCGGCGCGGTGAGCCGTACACGGTCGCCGAAGACGAGAACAGCAGGTGCCTCACCCCGCTTGCCTCCATCGCCTCCAGGAGGTTGAGCGCTCCGCCCACGTTGCCGACGAAGTAGCGCAGCGGATCGGTGGTTGAGTCACCGACGGACTTGAGCCCGGCGAAATGCACGACGACGTCCGGGGACGTCGCGGCGACGGCGGTTCTGACGGCGACGGAGTCCGACAGGTCCGTGGTGAGGCAGGGAACGGGGACGCCGGCGAGCTCCTCGACGCGGCTGAGCGCCGTGGGAGACGAGTTCTGGAAGTTGTCCAGCACCGTCACCTCGTGCCCCGCATCCAGAAGCGCCAACACGGTGTGGGAACCGATGTATCCGGCCCCGCCGGTCACCAGAATATGCATCTCAGTAGGCGCCATTCTTGGTGGCCACTGCGGCGACGGTCCGAAACAGGATCATGAGGTCCTGAATCATCGACCAATTCTCTACATAATAGAGATCCAATTTGATCGCATCGTCCCACGAAAGGTCGCTGCGTCCGCTCACCTGCCATAACCCGGTAATTCCCGGTTTGATAAGTAGCCGACGGTGGGCGAATTTGTCGTAGCGCTCGACCTCTTGGGGGAGCGGTGGTCTCGGGCCGACCAGACTCATGCTCCCGCCCAGGACATTGAAAAGTTGCGGCAGCTCATCGAGGGAGTGGCGTCGGATAAACCGTCCGAATCGGGTGACCCGGGGATCGTCGCGGAGCTTGAAGAGGGGGCCGCTCCCTTCATTCTTGCCGTGGAGTTTTGTGAGCTGTTTTTCCGCATTTGCGACCATCGAGCGGAACTTCATCATGCGGAAGGGTTCCCCGGCCCTACCGATTCTGGTCTGGCGGAAGATCACCGGACCGGGGCTGTCCAGCTTCACCGAGAGGGCAACCATGAGCATCGGAATCGCCAGCAGGGCGAGGAGAATCAGCGTCGCGGCGATATCGAAGCCCCGCTTGGCCAGACCCTTCGGGCCGTCGAGCCGCGGGGTAGTCACGTGGATGAGCGGAAGCCCCGCGACGGGCTGGGTGTGGATGCGCGGCCCTGCGATGTCGGTGAGCGCGGGCGCCATGACCATACCCACCTCGCGGGTTGTGAGCGCCCAGCCCAGCTGCCGCAGGGCGGAGGGGTCCAGACTCGCGCCGCCCGAGATGACGACGGCGTCTGCGGCGCACGCCTCAAGCGCCGCGAGGACCCCGTCGAGGTCCGAGCTCCGTCGAGGCACGGGCACGCTCAGCCCGTCGCGCAGGGAGGCCTCCATCTCGGTGTCCGGATCCGTGACGTACGCGGCGACAGGCTGGTAGCCCGCTTCGGGGTGACGGCCCAACTGCAGGTACAGGTGACGCACGCTCTGCGACGCGCCGACGAGCAGTACCCGTCTCACCGCATTTCCCGACCTGCGTTCCCGAATCAGCCGGCCTCGAAGCAGCCGGCGCCCGAAGAGCAGGCAGACAAGGCCCAGAGGCAGTGCGACCGCGACGTAGCCGCGGGCCGTCTCCAGCTGAAGGACGTAGGAGAGGACCGCAATCCCACCGAAGAGCCACAGGGACGCCGATGTGACCCTTTTGTACTCCTCGGGGCCGTAGCCGAAGACACGCTCGTCGCGCGAGCCCGAAAGACCGAGGGCCGCACACCAGGAAAGGCCGAGCACGACGCTCACCAGCGCGTACGGGATGGAGCCTTGGCCGAGGTCGGCTGACGACCCAGCTGGGCCGAAGCGCAGCAGCTGGGCGCCCGCGATGGCCACGCCGACACTCATGAAGTCGGCGAGTACGAGGCGGGTGGCGTGGCGGTAGGGCATCTTCGTCGCCGTGCGGTCCGGAACTGCCTCGGAGTTGGGAAGGGAGCCGGACGGCTTCCCGGTCACAATTGTGCTCAAATTAGACGAGAGATTGTCCGACGTCTTCAGCCGATCGGTCACATTTGTGAATAGCCGAGGGTGCCATTTGGGTCGCGCCGTCTCGTCATCCGTCACATTCGTGACATTGCCGGAATCACTATTGTCCTGCCCTCCAGTTAAGAGGCCAGCCTTCGCAGCGGTTTCGCTCATCTCTGTCCCCATGAATGCAGCCGACACCTGAGTTTGAGCCGCTTTGGAGCGGCGCCGCCGAGAGCATATCCGAGTGGCGGAGCGTGGGATCAAGTCGGAGGCGCTCGGGTGCAGGTCCAACCCGCCGTCGATCACTCGAATCCGGGGGTGCCGATTCGCCTGCATTCCATGCGAATTCGCGGCCCTTTGCGGCCGCGGCTACGCTGTGCCGAGCACATTGATTTATGGGGGAAATATGCGTCCATCCTTGAGCCCGTCGGCTCTCCCGACGGCGCTCTCCAGCGTCCAGACAGCCCCTCCGGCAGCGGCGGAGGGAGCATGATCGAGAGGCTGAGGACCGTCCGAGGGCTCGTGGACGGGCCAATCGCCGGGCGCACAGTCTTCTCGGTGTTCGGTTCCTGCTTCGTGGCAGTGCTCGACATGCTCGGCGTGGCCGCCATGCTGCCGCTCATGCAGGTCGTGACGGGAGCCTCCGCCGAGACGGGCGCCGCCGCGTGGGCGGCTCGGCTCGTCGGATCGTCAACACCCGGAGTCTTGATTCCGGCCATCGCGGGCCTTGTGGCGGGCGCCTTCGTCCTCAAGAGCCTCGTCACCATCGCGTTCCGCTGGTGGCAGCTCGGCTTCACGACCCGTCTCGAGGCCGCGGCTTCCGTCGAGCTCGTTCGCCGATACGTCCAGTCGCCCTACGGAACGCATCGGCTGCGCAACGTGGGGGAGATCCGCCGTTGCGTCGAGTCGTTCGTGCCGCAGACCTTCTCCCAAGTGGTCCAGGGCCTCCTCAACTGGATCACGGACGCGCTCACCCTGCTGGCCGTCGTCGTCGTGCTCCTCTTCGTCTCGCCCGCGGCGACTTTGCTCGCCGCCGTCGTCTTCGCGGGCTCGGGCTGGGCCGTTCAGCGGGCCCTGCGCCCGCGGTTCGCAAGTGTGGGCGAGACGATGGCCAAAGTCGATCTCGAATCGTGGTCTGCCCTCATGCCGGCTCTCAACGGCTTCCGCGAGGTGCGGCTCGCTGGAGCGGCGGAACTCCTGCTTGCGAGGCTCGGCCACGCAAAGCGCGAGCGGGCCCACGCCCAGCGCGAACTGTCGCTCATCTCGGAGCTGCCGAAATACGTGCTCGAGGTGGCCTTCGTGGTCGGCATCGGCGTTGTGGCGGCACTCCTCTTCGCAACGCAGACCCCGGGAGAGGCAGCCTCCGTCATCGGTGTCTTCTCGGTGGCTGCGACTCGCATCCTCCCGACGGTCAACCGCCTCGTCGCGACGACAGGGCTCATCCGTTCCGGCGAGAAGGCCCTCGATGTCGTGGTGGCAGAAATCGGAGAACTGGACCGTGCCGAGCGCCATCCGTCAGCACCGCCGAGTCTGGCGTATGACGGCGACATTCGGCTCGAGGGAGTGACGTTCGCCTTCCCCGACGCGGACGCCCCGGTGATCAGAGGCGTCTCCACCACGATCCCGAAGGGGCGCACGACCGCCTTCGTCGGTGCGAGCGGTGCCGGGAAGAGCACGCTCCTCGACCTCGTCCTCGGACTCCTTGCGCCGACGGGCGGGTCGATCTCCTGCGGCGGGGTGGATACGAGGAGTGATCTCAATGGCTGGTACGCAGGCCTCGGTGTCGTCCCGCAGGAGGTCTTCCTTCTCGATGACACCGTCGAGGCCAACGTCACCCTCGGAGAAGGCCGCGCGGACCCTGAGCGACTCCACGAGGCGGTACGGCTCGCTCAGCTCGATGCCGTGGTCGCGGATCTTCCGGAGGGGCTGGGCACTCGGCTCGGTGAGCGCGGAGTGAGGCTTTCGGGCGGTCAGAGGCAGCGGGTCGGGATCGCCCGGGCGCTGTACCGGAGGCCCAAGGTCTTGGTCCTCGATGAGGCAACCTCGTCCCTCGACGGTGCAACGGAGTACCGCATCACGGAAACCGTCGAGCGGTTGAGCGGGCT
>NZ_DAIUJO010000142.1:0-7809 GCF_036848755.1 Sinomonas sp.
GGGAAGTCGGCGCAGAAGGTGGGGAAGTGGGCGCAGAGCTAGGGGAGCGGGGCGCAGAAGGTGGGGAAGTGGGCCCATAGCCAGGGGAGCGGGGCGCTGAAGGTGGAGAGGCCGCGGGGGTGACGACCCTGCGGAGGTGACGGCGCAAGCTGCGCGAGGAAGAAGGGGAGAGAGTCAGGGCGGGGCGGCCAGGGCGCGGGCGGTCAGGGCGGGGGCGGTCAGGGCGCGGAGGGGGAGTGGGCGCGCTGAGCGGAGTCGGCTTCCCTGCTGGCTTGGGCGGCGGCGATGAGCTTCATCATGGACCCGTGGAGCTCTTCCGCATCTTCCCGGGTGATCCCGAGACGGGCCATCATCGTCACGGGCACCGCGAGGGCCTTCTCCCGGAGAGCCCGGCCCGCCGGAGTGAGGGCGACGTCGAGGGCTCGCTCGTTGCCGACCTGGCGCGCGCGAGTCACGAGCCCGGCGTCCTCGAGGCGCTTGAGCAGCGGCGTCATGGTCGCAGGCTCCAGGAGGAGGGCTTCGCTCACGTCGCGGACGGTACGGGGACTCCGTTCCCAGAGCGCGAGCATCACGAGGTATTGCGGGTGGGTGAGGCCCATGGGCTCGAGCACGGGCCGGTACGCGGCGACGACGCTGCGGCTCGCAACGCTCAGGGCGAAGCAGAGCTGGCGCTCGAGGAGGAGGTCGTCCTCGTCCACTCGGCCGCCCTCGGGCGCGTTCTCGGTCGCTCGACTCACGGTTTCCTCTCGTAGTTAGTGCACTAATAATGAGGTTACTATGGATGGAACGTCCGGGATGGAGGCGTCCTGGAGGGAGGAAGGAAAGGGCCATGCCTGAAGAGAACTTCGTCCAGCGGTTCATGCGCGCTACCGGCAAGCTTCGCTACTTCTTCGGCCCGGCTCATCGCGGAACGACCGAAGGGGACATGACGGCCGCGAACAAGGCCCTCCTCGCCCAGCGGGAGGCGGAGGCGCTTCAGTGGGAGACCGTCACGCGGCCCGACGGCAGCACCTACGTCGTTTCGAAGGACCCGAGCGACCGTTCCCTGCGCTGATCCGTACGCTGATCCGTCCCTGCGCTGATCCGTCCCTGCGCTGATCCTGCCCTGCAGCCACCTGAGACGCACATCACACCGGGCGTACAATGGCCCGCAGCGGAAGGGGGTGAAAACATGCCCGATTCGCAAGAGAGGAAGGCCGAGACGCCGAAGGTGCATGAGCACCACGTTCTCGACAGGTTCATGCATGTGACCGATCAAGCGGTCAAGATTTTGGTCCAACCGCATCGCGGAGACATCAACTCCCCCGTGGTCCACAAGCACGACGTCTTCGAAGATGCGTCGGAGGAGGACCTTCGCGGCTTCGAAGTCGTCACCGACTCGGAGGGCCACCACTACGCGGTCAGAAAAGAGCATCACTGAGGCTCCGTAGGTTGCATGGTCGATGCCGCAGCAAACGGGAGGCCCCAGCAGGCGGATGAGGCCGCAGGTGACAACCTGCGGCCTCATCCATGTGGCAGGGTCTCGGCGCCTCGGCTAGCGCCCCGTTCCCCCGTAAACGGTCGCCTGAGTGTCGACGTCGAGGTCGAACGCCGTGTGGATCGCACGCACGGCGGCGTCGAGAAGGTCCGCCCGGGTCACGACCGAGATGCGAATCTCCGAGGTCGAGATCATGTCGATATTGATCCCCGCATCGGAGAGGGCCTTGAAGAATGTGGCAGAGACGCCCGGGTGCGAGCGCATCCCGGCACCGATGAGCGAGAGCTTGCCGATCTCGGCGTTGTACTCGATGTCCTCGAAGCCGATCTCGTTCTGAGCGGCCTTGAGGGCGTTGAGTGCGTTCGCTCCCTCGATGATCGGGAGCGTGAACGAGATGTCCGTCTTGCCCCGGCCGAACGTCGAGACGTTCTGCACGATCATGTCGATGTTCGAGTTCGCCCGCGCGATCACCTGGAAAATCGCTGCCGCCTTGCCCGGGATGTCCGGGACGCCGACCACGGTGACCTTGGCCTCGGAGCGGTCGTGCGCGACGCCGGAGATGATGGGCTGTTCCAAGGCGACTCCCTCGCTGATCGTGAACTTGTCCTCGGGGGAGGGCAGCACCCACGTCCCCTCGTTGTGGCTGAACGAGGACCGCACGTGCAGCGGAACCCCGAAGCGGCGCGCGTACTCGACGCAGCGCAGGTGAAGGATCTTGGCGCCCGAGGCTGCGAGTTCGAGCATCTCCTCGCTTGAGATCGTCTCGATCTTGCGGGCGGACGGGACGACGCGCGGGTCCGCCGTGTAGACGCCGTCGACATCCGTGTAGATCTCGCACACATCCGCATCAAGCGCCGCAGCGAGCGCGACCGCCGTCGTGTCCGAACCGCCGCGGCCGAGCGTCGTGATGTCCTGGCTCTCCCGGCTCATGCCCTGGAACCCGGCAACGATGGCGATGTTCCCCTTGTCGAGCGAGGTGCGGATGCGGTGAGGGTCGACGTCGATGATCCGCGCTTTGCCGTGGGTGCCGTCGGTGATCATGCCGGCTTGCGAGCCCGTGAACGACTGTGCCCTGTGACCGAGCCTGTTGATGGCCATCGCGAGGAGGGCCATCGACATGCGCTCACCCGCGGAGAGCAGCATGTCCATCTCCCGCGCGGGCGCGCTGTCCGTGATCTGGGCCGCGAGGTCGAGGAGTTCGTCGGTCGTGTCGCCCATGGCGGAGACGACGACGACGACCTCGTGCCCCGCCTCGTGATAGTCCACGACCCGCTGGGCCACCCGCTTAATGCCTGCCGCGTCCGCGACGGACGAGCCGCCGAACTTCTGGACGACGAGTTGCTTGGCGGGCAGCACAGGCGGCAAGGACATGCGGGCACACTCACAGGTGATGTAGGAAGCGACAGAGATTCGCGGAACATTCTATCGCCACGCCCGCACGCCCATGCCTTCTGTGACGTCAGCGGACAAGCTCGGGGTAGTGAAGGCGTGCGGTTTCCGGGTGTGCCCGGAGCCAGCCCTTCAGGACGTTTTCGCCATACGTCGAGAGCATCGGGTTGTCGGGATCGTCGGAGACCCCGCGCGCCTCGGCCGCGAGGTCCGCCGGAAGCTCGACCTTCTCGATCACGGCGTCGAGGCGAGGCGACCAGAAGAACGGAACCGAATAGCGGTCGACGCCGGCGGGCGGCGCGGTGACGCGGTGGATGGTCGCCATGAGGTACCCGTCGGTCGCGACTTCGAGCATCTCGCCGAGGTTGACGACGAGCGCCCCCGGGGTCGGCGGAACATCGATCCATTCCTCCTGCCCGTACGGCTTGACTTCGAGGCCGCCCACTGAATCCTGGAGCAGGAGGGTCACGAAGCCGTAGTCCGCGTGCGAGCCGACGCCCTGGTCCCCTGCCTCGGGAACCACCCCGCCGCCCACGTAGTGCACGAGCTTGCCCATCCAGGCCGGCGTGCCCGAGAACTTCTCGTCGAAGTGGTCCTCCGGCAGACCGATCGCGACCGAGATCCCCGCGAGCAGCTCGGCCCCGACGTGGGACATGAGCTCCGCCCACTCCATCGCGGCCTTCTCGAGCTCCGGGTACGCGGACGGCCACTGGTTGTGTCCCTGCAGCCGCAGGAAGGGCTGATCCTTCGGCACGTCCGCGAGCTGTTCCCGATCCGGCCCGTAGTCGATCTGCTCTCGGGAGTCGGCGCGCCCCTGCGTCACCTCTGTGCCGAGCCTCGTGTATCCGCGGAACTGGGCCGAGGAACGGTTGTCGAGGGCGAGGCGGTCTTCGAGCGGTAGCTGGAAGAACTTCGCGACGGTGTCGAGGAGCTCTTGGTCTTGGCCGGGCCGGCCTCCGTAGCCAACCACCTGGAAGAAGCCGACGTTGTGGGCTGCGTCTCGGAGCGCCTCGAGGAAGTCTGGCGTGAACTGCCCGCTATCGTCCTTCGCGGTGGCGAGGTCGAGGATGGGCACGGATGTGCGTGGTGTGCTCATGCCTCCAGCATGCTCCTGCCCCCGTTGAGAGCGTAACGTTCTGTCACACTTCAAGCGGTCCGAAGCTCAGCCGATCGCGCTGCGCCTGCCCTCGAACGCCCTTCCGAGGGTGATCTCGTCCGCGTATTCGAGGTCGCCGCCGACGGGTAGGCCGGAGGCGAGACGCGTCACCTTGATCCCAATGCTCTGCAGCATGCGCGCCAGGTAGGTGGACGTCGCCTCGCCCTCGAGGTTGGGGTTGGTCGCGATGATGATCTCCGTGACGGCGTCGTCGTTGAGGCGGCCGAGGAGCTCACGGATCCGAAGCTGGTCGGGACCGATCCCGGCGATCGGGTTGATCGCGCCGCCGAGGACGTGGTATCGACCGCGGAACGCGCGGGTCCGTTCGACTGCGACGACGTCCTTGGACTCCTCCACCACGCAGATGACGCTCGGATCTCGGCGCGGATCGCGGCAGATCGAGCAGGTCTCCTGCTCCGACACGTTGCCGCAGATCTGGCAGAACTTCACCCGTTCCTTGACGGTGGTGATGGCGGCGACGAGGCGCTTCATGTCGTCGGCGTCCGCCTCCAGAATGTGGAAGGCGAGCCGCTGGGCGGATTTCGGTCCGATGCCAGGGAGCCTGCCGAGCTCGTCGATCAGATCCTGGACTGCGCCTTCATACACCCCACTACGCTACCGCCTCCGGCTCCCGCTGCTGCGCGCCCCGCTGCTGCGCGCCCGGCTGCTGCGCGCCCGGCTAACGAGGCGGGAGGACGGTGCCGTCGAGCGACCGCTCCTCGACGAGCTTTCCGCCGAGGATCCGCTCCACGGCAGCGCGGCCGAACAGGCCCGACGCTTCGACGGTTTCGTCGTCCGCGCTGGGAATGTCCTCGACGATCGGCTGCGACCGGACCGCAGCCGCCTGCACCTTCGCCTGTTCTTGAGCCTGCTGCGCCGCCCGCCTTGAGAGCCGCTGGTACATGCTCAGGTTTCGGCCGCCGTCGTCGGCTTGGCCTTCGGCGGGTGCCGGGTGCGGCACCCGCGCCGAGCCTGGCTGTTCGTGCCGCGCGGGCTGTTCGGGGCGCGCAGGCGGCTGCGCTGCGGCGGGAGCGTACGACGGCGGGACGTCGCCTTGCGGGGATGGCCTTCCCTCGTCAGCGCCGGACCCCGTGTTGGGCTCGCTCCCCACTGACCAGACGCCGGGAGCGGACTCCCGAGCGTAGGCCCACGGATCCCTTGCGGTTGGCTCGGCGGTGCGCGGTTGCCCGGCGGCCAGGTCCGGGGCGCTCACATCGTCTCCGGCCGGTTCCATGGCGCCGTGCACGGGAGATCTGGGCACGCGTGGAGCCGACGGGCGGCTCCGCCCCTCATCTTCCGGAAGTGGTTCGTCCCACTCGGCCGGTGGCTCGTCATCGGCGTACGGGATGTCGGCGTACGGGTCATCGGCGTACGGGTCATCGGCGGGTTGAACGCCTGTTGGCTGAACGCCTGCGGGTTGAACGCCTGCGGGTGGCCCGGATTCCGGCTGCTGATGCGTTCCGCCGTCCCGCCCCCAGCGGGTGGCTTCGGGGGCGGGTTCCGTCATCGAGTCCATCTCCGGCGCTGCCGGACTGCTCGTGGCACCATCACCGGCCGGGGGCGGGGCAGGGGCGAGGCCCCAGGCGATGTCGGCGGCCGACGGAGCCGCCGATGGAGCCGTCGACGGAGTTCGTGCTGGTGCCGTGGCGGGTGCGGGCTGGCTTGCATCCGGGCCGCTCTGGGTGCTGTGGCCGGTTCTGCCGGTCTCGTCGCGGGGGGTGCTCGGCCCGGGACCGGCCCCCGCTTCACGAGCTGGTTCGGGAACCGGAGGCGTTTCAGGCGCACGGGAGTCCCCGGGACTATCAGCCAGCGCTTTTGGGCCTGCGTCAACTCCCCTCGCAGCGACCGGAACGGGCCCGTTTCCGCCGGTCGTCGCGTCGATCTGGACATCGACGCCGAGCACTTGCTGCACCGCGCGACGGACGTTGTCCGGGTGATCGCCGCGGGAGAACGAGTTGACCGACCCGGAGTTCGCGAAAGCGAGCGTGAGCGTCCTCCCGTCGAACCCGGCCACGTTCGCGTTCTGGCTCACGAGGATCCATGTCAGGCGCTTGATGGCCGTGAGCGCCTCCAGCACCTCGGGCCACGCACGACGGAACATCTCTACGCTGCCCGAGCCGCCGCCTGTGGCGCCTACTGGTGCGCTCGGCTCCGGACGGGGCTGCTCGGGCTCCGGACGGGGCTGTTCGGGCTCCGGACGGGGCTGCTCGGGCTCCGGACGGGGCTGCTCCGCGGCCGGAGCAGCGGGGGGCGCAGATTCTTGGGCCGCCGGCACAGCATCCGGGGGTGCCGGAGCAGATTCTTGGGCCGCCGGCACAGCTTCCTGGGGCGCTGGCGCAGCCACAGGGGCCGCGGGAGCGGGCTCCGCGGGCGGAGCGGGGGCGGCAGCCGGAGCGGAAGCCGCCGACTCGGAACGCGCCGGGGGAGGCACGGCCGCTGCGGCCTCTGGAAGCGCACGCGTCTCGCCATGCTCAAACGAGAGCCGGCGCTCGAGCCGGTCGAGCCGCGCGGCCACGCCGTGATCGCTGTCGGCGCCGGGCAGCATGAGCCGTGCGCAGAGTAGCTCGAGATGGAGCCGAGGCGAGGAGGCGCCCGTCATCTCGTTGAATGCCGCATTCGTGATGTCGGCCGCGCGCGAGAGTTCGGCCGCCCCGAGGGACTGCGCCTGCGTCCGCATGCGGGCGAGCTGGTCGGCGGGAACTCCACGGAGGATTGACTCGGCCGCCTCCGGCACGGCCTGGACGATGATCAGGTCGCGGAACCGCTCGAGGAGGTCCTCGACGAACCGGCGCGGGTCGTGCCCGGTCTGGATGACCCGGTCCACGGCTCGGAAGACGGTCCCGGAATCGCCCGCGGAGACGGCGTCGACAACGTCGTCGAGCAGGGCGGCGTGCGTGTACCCGAGGAGGGCGACAGCGAGCTCGTAGTCGATCCCGGCCGCTCCCGCGCCGGCCATGAGCTGGTCGAGCACGGAGAGGGAATCGCGGACCGAGCCCCCGCCCGCGCGGACGACCAGGGAGAGGACTCCCGGCTCGACGGCCACGTGTTCCTCGGAGCACAGCTTCTCGAGGTAGGCCATGAGCGGCTCGGGCGGCACGAGCCGGAACGGGTAATGGTGGGTGCGCGAGCGGATCGTGCCGATGACCTTGTCCGGCTCGGTCGTCGCAAAGATGAATTTGATGTGCTCAGGCGGCTCCTCGACGATCTTGAGGAGCGCGTTGAAGCCCGCCGACGTGACCATGTGGGCCTCGTCGATGATGAAGATCTTGTAGCGGTCCCGAACGGGGGCGAACGTGGCGCGCTCGCGCAGGTCCCGCGCGTCGTCCACGCCGCCGTGGCTCGCGGCGTCGATCTCTATGACGTCCAGCGAGCCGGCGCCGCCGCGGGCCAGCTCGACGCAGCTGGGGCACACGCCGCACGGCTCGGGGGTGGGGCCCTGCTCGCAGTTGAGGCAGCGCGCCAGGATGCGCGCCGAGGTGGTCTTGCCGCAGCCGCGCGGCCCGGAGAACAGGTAGGCGTGGTTGACGCGGTTCTTCCGCAGCGCCGTCATGAGCGGCTCGGTGACGTGCTCCTGCCCGATCACGTCCTGGAACGTGTCCGGCCGATACCGGCGGTAGAGGGCAGTCGGAGAACTCACAGAGAAAACCCTACCAATCTGCACCGACCCTCAGAGGCGGTTATCCACAGGTATGAAAAGGCCCCTCATGCACCCGCCAGAGCCCACCTACCCTTGCTACCTTCCGGTCCTGGGGGAGTTCAGCAGGATGACGCCACATGAGGGGCTGGA
>NZ_DAIUJO010000143.1:0-7780 GCF_036848755.1 Sinomonas sp.
GCGTGGTCCTCCTGAAGCATCCGCAGATTGCCGATCGTCTGCGCGATCGCAGACTCTGCCTCGGCGATGTTGTTGCTGTAGTCGCGGACCATCTGATCCAGCATCTTCTGGGGGTCCTCCGCCTGGTCGAGCAGCCCATTGATGTTGGCTTTGGCCAGCTGCGCGATGCGCCCGAAGATCGACTGCTTTGCCATGGTGTGGTGCTCCCTTCATGGCCCGACACGTACGCCGGGGCCTGTTGTGGTCAGTTTTCTTCAGCTCAGAAGCTTCCGCCGTCGCCGCCGAAGCCGCCGCCATTCCCGCCGCCGAAGCCTCCGCCGTCGCCGCCGAAGCCACCGCCTCCGCCGAATCCGCCGTCGCCTCCCCAGCCACCGCCTCCCCAGCCGCCACCGCCGTGATGCCCGCCTCGGAGGATGCTGTCGATGAGGATGCCGCCGAGGATTGCCCCTCCGATACCGCCACCGTAGCTGCGGCCGCCGCCTCCGCCGAAGCCTCCGAACCCGGAGAACTGATCGACGTCCTGCTGTGCGATCTGGGCGGCCTGTTGAGCGAGGGTTGTTGCCTGCTGTGCGTAAGCTAGGGCGGAGGTCGGGTCGTTCTGGGCAATGCTCAGGGCGTAGTCGAGGTTTCGCTGTGCCTCCGCGAGGCGGGTGCGTGCTTCGGTGCCAACCCCGCCTCGGCGGGCCTCGATGTAGTCGCTCGTGGCGCTGATGGTGTCCTGCGCAGTGCGGATCTCCTGCTGGAGAGCAGCGGTGGCGCGTTGAGCCTGCTGTTCCCGATTGCGGACGCCCGCCAGGACGTCGTCGAGCTGCTGGTGCGCCTTCTCGATCCGCGACAGGAGCGAGACCGGGTCGACCTTGCTGCCGGCAAGCTCCTGTCTGGCCTGGGCCAGGGCTGATTCGACGCCGGCTATGGGGCCTGCGAGCTCGGCATGCTGCTGACCCTGCACCATGGCCTTGGCCTGCGCGAGGTCGTTCTCGGTGTCGGCGATCGCGCTGTCGAGGCTTGCCCGCGCGGTGTCGAGGGCCGCCGAGGCCTTGTCGATCGCGTCGAGAAGGACGACGCTCTGATGCAGCGCCTCCTCAGCTGCCCTGACTGAAACGGCCGCGGGACCCGTTTCGTTGGCTGCGAGCTGCTGGCGCGCCTGAGCCGATGCGGACTCGACGAAGGAGAGTCGATCCTTTGCCTGGCTGATGTTGTCTGCCACTTGCCGCACTGCGGACTCGGAGTAGCGATCGCTCAGGGTGGTCAGGGTGCCCTCCGCCCCGGCCAGCCGTGCTGTGGCCTGCTGGACGCCGGCGGCGACGTTGTCGAGTGCTGCAGGAGCGGTGCGCTCGAGCTCACGGAGCGCGTCGAAGTCCGCCTTCTGATCAGCGAGGGACTGGATGGCAGCCTGAGAGCGGTGGATGATCTCCCCAAGCCATGCCCGCTGCTGCTGTTCGGTGTCAGGGATGTGGTCATCGAGCTGTTGCTGAAGCTTGAACGATTCGCTCAGCTGCCCCTTGGCGTCGGCGAGGGCCTTCGTGAAGTTTCCGACGGCGTCGGACCCGTAGGAAGCCTCGGCGAACCCGAGCTCCTGCTCGCTCGACTTGATCGTGTCGTCCGCCCGGACCAGAAGGGCACTGGCACGCTGGCGCAGCTCTTCGACGGGCACGCCGGCGAGCGGGTCCGAGGGGGCGGAGGGCGCTCCCTGCCCCAGCGCGCTTGACCTCCTGCGGCGGGAGAGGGCGTAGGCGCCCGCCGCTCCCGCTGCGACGAGGACCCCAGCGCCCACGAGCAGGGGAGTGGCATCGGTACCGGAGGAGACGGCGCCGCTGCCGCCGCCCGCGGCGTCGCCCACGGCCTTCGCGGTGTCGACGGCCGCCTGGGCGTAGTCCTTCTTTCCGTTGGCGAGATTGGGCGTGATCGCGTTCTGTGCGATCGTGCTGATCTTCGGATACACCTTCGTGTTGGCTGTACTCGCCACGAGCTCGTACTGGCCCGCCGTTGCGATGGTGAGGAGCACGTCTGACGTCCCCATGCCCTTGTTCTTGGCTACGGCCTGCGCCCACGCCGCCCGGTCGCTCGGGTTGGTGAACGAGTCCACGATGACGACATAGAGATTCAGCTTGTGCTGAGAGAGGAGACTTGAGATCGCGGCCTGCACGTCGGCTTTCCGGGTCCCAAGTGCGCCACTGGGATCGACGATGTTGGTCCCCGAGGGAATGGCCACGGGGTCCGTGGCCCATGCGGGTGCCGCGGCCGGCATCAGCGCGAGCAATAAGGCGCCGACAGCCGTCAGGAGAGTCTTCAGCGTGGATCGCACTGCACAGCCCTTCGCTCGGCTCCGGGGCGACCGCCCCGGAAGGCCTCAGCGCCCCCGCATTCGGCCACGTGCCGCCGGGACGCTGTGGCGTGTCGCTTCGATTCTAGAGGCGCCTTTCCGCGCGAATCCACCGGCGAGAGGTGCGCCCCGAGCGAACAGGGCGAACGGCCGACGACGTCGGATCGTTGGGGCTCATGGGCAGGGCTGCGGCTTTCGGCTGACTTCCAGAAACCTCCCAGAGAACAGATGAGTCGCGCACAGCATCGCGGTCCATAGTTGTAGGCAGGACACGAAAGGATGAGGAGCATGAGCGAAACCCCAGAGAACCCGGCCCCGGACCGCGGCCAGGCGACAGAGGGCGGAGCGACGCCTGAGCGTTCGAGCGTCGCCCCGCACGGTGCGGAAGGCCGTCCGGGCTCCGACACGGCGCCGACGGCCCCGATCCAGGGTTCCGGCCAGCACACGGCTTCCCAGCCGGGCCAGTCTTCGGCTGGTCAGCCCGGCCAGCCCGCACCCCGTTACGGGCAGTACGGTCAGCCCGCTCAGCCGGGTCACGCGCCCCAGCCGGGCCAGGCGCCCCAGCCGGGCCAGGCGCCCCAGCCGGGCCGGTACGGACAGCCTGGGCAGTATGGCCAGGGCCAGGGCCAGGGCCAGGGCCAGGGCCAGGGCCAGGGCCAGTATGGCCAGGGCCAGTACGGGCAGCCGGGCCAGCAGGGCCAGTACGGCCAGGGCCAATCGCCGTACGGCCGCCCCGCGAGTCCGTACGGTCAACCGTCCAGCCCCTACGGGCAGCAGTATCCCTATGGTCAGGGAGGTCAGGGGGGCTCATCGTTCGCTCCGCCGACGTCCGGCCGCTCGGGTCAGCCCCGGCGCTGGGGCACCGGAGTGCTTGTGGCGGGCATGCTGGTGGCGGGGCTCGTCGGCGGCGGCGTCGCGGCCGGGGGCTACTCGCTGCTCGCGCCGCGCGCGGCTTCGGTCAACACCACGCAGAACAGTCCCGTCATCGTCAACAACCAGAACAGCGTCAACGCCGTGACTGCTGCCGCGGCGAAGGCCTCGCCGAGCGTCGTCACCATCGGGGTCACATCCGGGAATTCACAGGGCACCGGCTCCGGCGTGGTCCTGGACAACTCCGGGCACATCCTGACCAACACCCACGTCGTGACGCTGGACGGGCAGGTTGCCAACCCGAACATCGAGGTCCGCACGAGCGACGGCAACGTCTACTCGGCCACCGTCGTCGGAACGGACCCGCTCTCCGACCTCGCCGTCATCCAGATCAAGGGCGCCAACCTCACCCCGATCACGATGGGCGACTCGAGCAAGATCAATGTCGGCGACACGGTGGTCGCGATCGGAGCCCCGCTCGGCCTCGAGAACACGGTGACGGACGGCATCGTCTCAACCCTGAACCGCACTATCTCGGTCGCGTCGTCTGCCGCACCCCAGGGTGGAGACCAGCAGCAAGGGCAGGGTGGACAGGGCTTCCAGTTCGCGCCGCCGTTCGGGCAGTCGCAGCAGTCGCAGGCCCAGAGCACGATCAGCATCAACGTGATCCAGACCGACGCGGCCATCAACCCCGGCAACTCGGGGGGCGCGCTGCTGAACACCAACGGTGAGCTCGTCGGGATCAACGTCGCCATCGCCTCGACTGGCAGCAGCACGAGCAGCACGAGCCAGAGCGGCAACATCGGTGTCGGATTCAGCATCCCGATCGACTACGCGAAGCGCATCGCGCAGGAGATCATCTCGAGTGGCAAGGCCACCCATGGCCAACTCGGGGTCTCCGTCCAGCCTGCGACGCCCAACGGGAACTCAAACTCGCAGTTCTCGGTCGGTGCCCAGGTCGCGCAGGTGACAAGCGGCGGACCCGCCGACAAGGCCGGGATCAAGGCCGGGGACGTCATCACCCACTTCGGCGACTTCGCCATCGAGGACGCGAGCGGCCTCACGGCAGCCGTCCGCGAACAGGCACCCGGCTCGACCGTCAAGGTCACGCTGAACCGCAACGGTCAGAGCATGACAGTCGACGTGACCCTCGGCGCCGCGTCGTCCTGATCGATCCGTAGGCGATGAGCCGGGTCCCCTGACCGCGCCTCACCGGAAGGCTCCGCCCTCGCTCCTCTCCCCGAGGAGCGAGGGCGGAGCCTCTTTCCTGCCCTGGCCACGCGCCAGCTCCGGGCGCTGGGCAGTATCGCGTCGTTTCATGACATTTCGTGGCGTTCCGTGACGCTTCCCCTCGCGAAGGCCGGGCGCCTTGCCCTTCGCGCGTCAGTGCCAGCGCGTATGGTTAGCTAAGGTTCCCAGGGCGCGGTGCGTCCCGGGGTCTGCCCGCGGTCTCACCGCGGCACCAGCGCCATGTGCGCCACCAGCGACGGACGCAACACTACGGAAGGTCCTCAACCGTGGGAGACACCCTCAAGATCGTCGTGCTCGTCAAGCACGTCCCTGACGCTCAGTTCGACCGTCACATCGGTCCTGACAGGACGCTTGAGCGTTCGGAGAGCATCCTGTCCGAGCTTGACGAGTACGCCCTCGAAGCCGCTCTTCAGCTCAGCGAGGCCCGGGGCGGAGAGAAGGCCGGCAACCAGGTCATCGCCCTCACAATGGGAGCGCCGGACGCCGCCAACGCCCTCAAGAAGGCGCTCCAGATCGGCGCGACTTCCGGAGCTCACGTGAGCGACGATGCTCTGGCCGGTTCAGATGCATGGGCAACGTCGCTCGTGCTCGCGGCCGCGGTCCGCGCGGTCGGCGACGTCGACCTCGTGCTCACGGGAATGGCGTCCACGGATGGGGAGACGTCGCTCGTCCCGACCCAGCTCGCCGAGAGGTTGGGACTTCCGCAGCTCACGTTCGCATCGAGCTTGGAGGTGGAGGGGCGCACAGCCGTGATCCGCCGGGACGGCGGGACGACCTCCGATACCGTCGAGGCCGACCTTCCTGCCGTCGTGTCAGTCACGGACCAGATCAACGAGCCGCGGTATCCGAACTTCAAGGGCATCCTCGCGGCGAAGAAGAAGAAGATCGCCACGTTCGGTCTCGCGGACCTCGGTCTCGATGCGGGTCAGGTTGGCTCCGCCGGTTCCCTCACCCGGGTTGAGCAGGCTGAGCCGCGCCCTGCACGCGTGGCGGGAACCATCATCACGGATGAGGGCGACGCCGGCGTCAAGCTCGTCGACTTCCTGGCCGCCCAGAAGCTCGTCTAGCGGGAGAGATGACCATGACTGCAACCCTCGTCTACCTCGACGTTATCCCCGCCGACGGCCTCAGGAAGCCACAGCTCGAGCTGCTGGCCGCGGGCCGTGTCCTCGGCCCTGTCTCCGCCGCTGTCGTCAGCCAGCCGAGCGACGCCGTTGTCCGCGAGCTCGGCGAGCACGGTGTCGAGACCGTCTACACGCCGGGCGGAACCGACCTTTCGGGGTACCTCGTCGCACCGCAAGCCGCGTGGCTCGCCGCCGTCGCGGCCGCTGCACAGCCCGGCGCGGTCGTCCTCGACAACTCTTTCGAGGGCAAGGAGATCGCGGGGCGCCTCGGTGTGCGGCTGGACGCCGGAGTGATCACCGATGTCGTGGCACTCGAGGCCGACGGCACCGCCCACAAGTCGGTTCTCGCCGGCTCCTATGAGGTCCGTGCGAAGGTGACAAGCCCGGTCGCTGTCTTCACGGTCAAGCCAGGCGCTGCCGACGCTGCTCCTGACCCGGCGCCTCGCGCCGAGGCGCCGGCCGTGCAGGCGGTTCCCGTTCCCGAGGACGCCCTTGCACGCGCCGGACGCATCACCGCACGCGCGGACCGTCCTCGCAGCGGCCGCCCCGAGCTCACCGAGGCAGCCATCGTCGTTGCTGGCGGGCGCGGAACCGATGGCGACTTCGGACCCATCGAGGAGCTCGCCGATGCCCTCGGTGCGGCCGTCGGCGCCTCCCGCGCCGCGACGGACGCCGGGTGGATCAGCCACGACCTGCAGGTCGGCCAGACGGGCAAGACCGTCTCCCCCCAGCTCTACATTTCGGCTGGCATCTCGGGGGCCATCCAGCAGAAAGCCGGCATGCAGACGGCGAAGGTCATCGTGGCCGTCAACTCCGATCCTGAATCGCCTGTCTTCGAGATCGCCGACTTCGGGGTGGTCGGGGACCTGTTCAAGGTCCTTCCCCAGGCGACCGAAGAGATCAAGCGGCGTCGCGCCTAGTGGCTACTGCCGCGGGCGGCCTGCTGGGACGCGAGGACGTGCGGAAGGTCCTGGCGTTTGGCGCGCACCCTGACGACCTCGACTTCGGCGTGGCCGGGACCGTCTCCGCGTGGGCCGCCCAGGGTGTCGAGGTCCATTACGGCATCATGACCGACGGCGATGCGGGCGGCTTCGACCCGGCTCACCGTCCCGAGATCGTCGCCTTGCGCAGAGACGAACAACGCGCTGCTGCAGCCCGCGTCGGTGTCAGCGAGGTGCACTTCCTCGGCTACCGCGACGGCTATCTCGAGCCCACGCACGACGTGCAGCGCGACGTCGTCCGGCTCATCCGGACGCTGCGGCCTGACGTCGTCGTCGCCATGCACCCGGAGCGCAACTGGTCGAGCCTCCAGATGTCCCATCCGGACCATCTCGCCTGCGGCGAGGCCGTGACGCGGGCCGTCTACCCGGCTGCGGAGAACCCCTACGCCTACCCGGAGCTCGAGGCGGCGGGCCTCAACGCCTACCGCGTCCCGTGGCTCTGGCTCTACGGCGCGCCCGACGAGCGCGTGAATCACGTCGTGGACATCACCGAGCACGTCGACGCGAAGCTCGAGGCGATCCGCGTGCACCTGAGCCAGCATCCTGATGTTGCCGCCACGGAACGGTTCGTCCGGGCCAAGCTCGCGGCGACGGCGGCGGCGTCGGGCCTCGGCGCGGGCGCATCGGCCGAGGCGTTCCACGTGGTCGCGGTCAATTCGCCGCAGACGATCGCCGGCTTCTGACGGCCCAGCTTCCAACGGCCCACGGACGCTCTAGCGCTGCAGCTCAGAGTTGCGCGCCGTCATAGCCGTTCTGCCGCCACGCCTCGTACACAGCGATCGAGGCGGAGTTGGCGAGGTTCAGCGAGCGCCGTGCCGGGACCATCGGCAACCGGACGCGGGCCGTGACGCGCGGGTCAGCGAGCACGTCCGCCGGAAGGCCCACCGATTCGGGGCCGAAGAACAGGATGTCGCCTCGTGCGTAGGAGACGTCGGCGAAGGGCACGTCACCGTGGGAGGTGAACGCGAAGACCCGCGACGGCAGGAGCGCGGCGAAAGCGTCCTCGAGATTCCTGTGCACCGTGACGACGGCGAGGTCGTGATAGTCGAGTCCCGCACGGCGCAGCTTCGTGTCCTCGAAGTCGAAGCCGAGCGGCTCGACGAGGTGGAGCTCCGACCCGGTCACTGCGGCGAGGCGGATGGCGTTGCCCGTGTTGCCCGGGATCTCGGGGGTGTAGAAGAGGATGCGGAACACGCCCTCCATCCTAGGCG
>NZ_DAIUJO010000144.1:0-7726 GCF_036848755.1 Sinomonas sp.
GCGGTGAATACAACTGCGCGCATCATTGCTCCCGTTTCTGGCCCCCGTCGGCGCATCACGGCCCGACGTTGGGACTTCCAGTACTTCCGCCCGCTCTCCCGCCGATGCATTCCACGCCTTGGAGAATCGGCAGCGAGCCTCGTGTGATTTTTTTTGTGATCTTGCTCGCTAGTCTGTGTTAGATAAACCATAGAGAGGGCACCGTGGCGTGTCAACAAGGCGCGATTGACCGTTCGAATCTGAGGGTTGTTACCTTTGTTGCACGCTCGTGTGATGAATCCCTTGGCCAGACGCCACATGTGAGGAGAGGCGAGTGCAGCACCACGAGAGCCCAAGGACAGACCCTCAGCGTGACCAGAAGAGTCTGGTCACTGTGGTCGGCTCCATCAACGCGGACATCGTCCTCCGGGTCCCGCTCCACCCCCTCCCCGGAGAAACTGTGATCGCGACTTCCATGGATGTTCACCCAGGCGGAAAGGGCGCCAACCAGGCTGTGGCTGCCGCGCGTCTGGGCGCAGCGGTCGCATTTGTCGGGGCCGTCGGGACGGATGCGTACGCGGATCTGGCGATATCCGGCCTAGGAGAGGCGGGCGCGGACGTTGCTGGGGTCGTAGCCGTGCCGGGGCCGACCGGCCAGGCCTTTGTCACCGTGGATGACCGAACAGGAGAGAATTCGATCGTCGTCGTCCCAGGTGCGAATGCGCGGGTCGACCGAAACCTCGTCAAGCGCCAGCACGGTCTTCTCGAGCGCGCAGCGGTCGTCGTCATCCAGGGGGAGATCCCACCGGAAGCTGTAGTTGCGGCCTCTTCCGGCTCAGCCCGCCTTGTCCTCAACCTCGCGCCCGTCATCCCGCTAGACAAGGAGGTCATCCGCCGTGCCGACCCCCTCGTAGTCAACGAACACGAGGCCCGACTAGCCTTGGCGATATTTGAGCGCGATGCGAAGAGATTCGACACAGACGAAAGCATCGTCGAGGCACTCCTTGCCGAGGGGATACCGTCTGTTGTCGTCACCCTCGGCGCTGCGGGGGCAATCTTTTCAAGCGGCGGTGCTCCCCTCAGAGTGCCGGCTCCCACCGTCACACCAGTCGACACCACGGGCGCTGGGGACGCCTTCGTCGGTGCGCTGAGCGCGCGGCTTGCTGCGGGAGAATCACTGGAGGCGGCCGTGAAGTTCGCAGTCCGGGTGGGCGCGTTTGCGGTAACCCGTCGTGGCGCTCAGCCTTCCTATCCCGGACCAGACGACGTACTTCCCGAAGGAGCAGAATGAAGAAGCGCGGAATCCTCAATGGCCCGCTCAGCGGTGCAATCGCCACGCTGGGACACGGTGACCTTGTCATCGTCGCTGATTGCGGACTGCCCCTTCCCCTCAACGGGCCCGTTGTGGACCTTGCCCTCGTACCAGGGACACCCTCCTTTACAGCAACCCTCGACGCGCTTCTCGACGAACTCGTCGTCGAATCAGCGGTCGCTGCCGACGAATGCAGGGGAGGGCACGTCGAGGAGTGGATCCGCAAGCGTCTTGCTGCTGTCGACTTCACACCCCACGAACAGTTCAAGTCTCTTGTGGCCTCGGCGAAGATCCTCGTCCGCACCGGCGAGGCCACGCCGTACGCCAACATCGCGATCCGTTGCGGCGTCCCCTTCTGACGTCGTTTCTCAGTCTTCCCGACTCAGCGCGGCCGCGTGTCTGCTGAGGAAGTCCTCCCACGTCCTGCGCCCGACCGCCCTGTCCGGAGCCAGGTTGGCACCGGCTCGAATGGCCCGAGCCGCGTGGCCGGGCATCGGAATCGGGAGCAGTGCCCGGTGCTGCCGCGTCGCCCTGAGATACGAGCGGATCAAATCCTGCATCGGGTACACGGCCGGACCGCCGAGATCGGGAACAAGGCCGGCTGGGGCGCCCAGCGCCAACTCGACGAGCCGGTCGGCCACCTCGCCGGAGTCCACCGGCTGGAAGCGGAAGCCCCGGGGCACCGGAATGAGGGGCAGTTTCGCCATCGCCCGCACCGTGAGGAACGTGAGGTCGTAGAACTGGGTGGCGCGCAGCGTGGTCCACGGAATCCCCGAGCCCTCGACGACGATCTCGGCGTCGCGCTTCGAAGCGAAGTACGCGAAGGCGGCGCGGTCGAAGGGGCTGTCCACCGGGATGGCGTCCGCGCCCACCACCGAGATGAAGGCCAAGTGGGAGACTCCGGCCGCCGAGGCCGCCCGCACGAGGTGGCGCGCCTTCTCGCCGTCGCCCTTCTGGGTCCCCGCGCAGTGCACGACCGTGCCGACGCCGTCGACCGCAGCCTCGACCCCCACGCCGGTGGCGAGATCCCCGCTCGCGTACTCGACGCCGTCGTCGTCCGACGCACGAGGCCGCCGGCTCAGCACCCGGACGGGCTCTCCCGCTCGCCTGAGCCGAGCGACGACCTGCCGCCCGAGCGTGCCTGTCCCTCCCGTCACGAGAACTGGTTGTGCCATGGTCGTGCTCCCCTCTGCCGAATCGCTTCCCGTGCTTGCATGACACGCCAAGGTACTGAAGTGTGACATCCGTGGATGCCTCCGATCCCCTGATCGCCCAATTCGAAGCGGAGCGTGGTCGCCTCCGCGCCATGGCGTACCGAATGCTCGGGTCGCTTTCCGAGGCAGACGACGCCGTGCAGGACGCCTGGGTGCGTCTGAACACCACGGACACGAAAGCCGTCGAGAACCTCGGCGCGTGGCTCACGACCGTCGTCGCCCGGATCTGCCTCAACGTCTTGCGGGCCCGTGAAACGCACGGGGAGATTCCCCTCGATGACTCGATCCCAGAACTCGCTGACCTGCGTCCAGGGAGTGATCCCGAGGAGGAGGCTGTCATGGCGGACGCCGTGGGCCTCGCGTTGCTCGTGGTCCTCGACTCGCTCCAGCCGGCCGAACGCCTCGCCTTCGTGCTGCACGACATGTTCGACGTCCCGTTCGACCGCATCGCGCCCATTCTCGGCAAGAAGGCCGAGGCGACGCGGCAACTCGCGAGCCGGGCCCGGCGTCGGATCAGGGGTTCGGCGCTCCCCAGCCCAGATGCGGTACGGCAGCGGCGAGCCGTGGAAGCCTACCTGTCGGCGGTGCGCTCCGGCGATTTCGAGGCGCTCGTCAGCCTGCTGGCTCCCGACGTCGTGCTCACGGCCGACGCCGCCGCTACGCCCGCTCACCTCGCCGTCATGCTCCGCGGCTCCGAGGAAGTGGCCCGCGCCGCTGCCGCCTCGGCCATCCGGGCGCCGTTCGCGCGCCTCGCATTGCTCGACGGCGCTCCTGGGCTCGTCGTGGCGCCGCGGGGCCACCTTCGGTTGGCACTCGTGTTCACGGTCGACGGCGAGCGGATCGCGTCGGTCGACGTCGTCGCCGATCTGGGGCGGCTCCGGAGGCTCGAGGTCTCGCTCGTGGACGGCTGGCCTACCTAGAAACCGCCGCCCTAGAAGCCGCCGCCCTCCGCGTCACCGGAATCGACGGCCATGTTGGCAAAGCGCGAGTAGTGACCCTGGAAGGCCACGACGATGTCCTTGGTCGGACCGTTGCGGTGCTTGGCAACCAGAATGTCGGCCTCGCCCGCTCGCGGAGACTCCTTGTTGTAGACATCCTCGCGGTGCAACAGGATGACCATGTCGGCGTCCTGTTCGATCGATCCGCTTTCGCGGAGGTCGGAGACCATCGGCCGCTTGTCCTGCCGCTGCTCCGAGCCACGGTTGAGCTGGGAGAGCGCGATCACGGGAACGTCGAGCTCCTTGGCAAGCAGCTTGAGGGCGCGGGAGAACTCGGAGACCTCCTGCTGGCGGCTCTCGACCTTCTTGCCGGAGCTCATGAGCTGGAGGTAGTCGAGGACCACGAGGCGGAGGCCGTGCTGCTGCTTGAGGCGGCGGCATTTGGCGCGGATCTCCATGAGCGACATGTTCGGCGAATCGTCGATGAAGAGCGGCGACTCGTTCAGCGGCCCCATGACCTTCGCGATCTTCGCCCACTGCTCGTCGCGGAGTGTGCCGCGCCGGAGGTCCTGGAGCTGGATGGTGGCCTCTGCGCTCATGAGGCGCATCGCGATCTCGTTCCGGCTCATTTCCAGCGAGAAGAATACGGTTGGGAGCTTGTGCTTGATCGCTGCCGATCGGGCGAAGTCGAGTGCGAAGGTCGACTTTCCGACCGCAGGGCGCGCCGCGATGACGATCATCTGGCCGCCATGGAGGCCGTGGGTAAGCTCGTCAAGCTCGTAGAAGCCGGTCGGAACCCCAGTGATGCCCTCGCCTCGATGGCCGGCCGCCTCGATCTCGTCCATCGCGGATTCCATGACCTCTGAGAGCGCGACGTAGTCCTCGCCCTGGCGGCGCTCCGCCACCGCGAACACCTCAGCCTGAGCTTGGTTGACAAGGTCCTCCACCTCGCCGTCCTGCCCGTACCCGAGCTGGACGATCTTCGTTCCGGCGCTCACGAGGCGGCGCAGGACGGCGCGCTCGGCGACGATCTCCGCGTAGTAGCCAGCGTTCGCCGCAGTCGGCACAGACTGGATGAGCTCGTGGAGATAGGCCGGACCACCCACGCGATTGATTTCGCCGCGCTTGGTGAGCTCGTCTGAGACCGTCACCGCGTCCGCGGGCTCGCCGCGGCTGTACAGGTCCGTGATCGCCTCGAAGATGGTCTCATGGGCCGGGCGATAGAAGTCGGGGGCCCTGAGCACCTCGACGACATCTGCGATGGCGTCCTTCGAGAGCATCATGCCGCCGAGCACGGACTGCTCGGCGACGATGTCCTGAGGTGGGGTTCGGCCCGTGTCCGAGTCTCGGTAGGAGGGGGCGGACTCGGTGTGGGCAGCGGACATCAGAAGCACCTCGCAACGAAGAGAGACCAAGCTCCGGCACAGAATGCTGGATGCTCACAGACCGTACCCATGGCCACCGACAGTCCGGAACTCCGGCGTGAACAGGCCTTGGGGATATCGCTGTTGATAAGTACTTCCCGGATGTTCACTCACCTGTGGACAGCTGTGGATATCCTCTTCAAGCTAGTGCGAATCCCGCTCTGACGTGGGAAGACTTAGTCTACAGAGTGTGGATTAAAGAATTTTGTCCACATTCGAAATCCACAGCCTCTCGGTGGATATTTGGGCAAGCGTTTGTGTTTTCAAGCAACGCAGGCGACATATGTGACTTCTCTCACATATCTCGCGGATTGTTCATTCCCCTCACGACATACGGCGGTCCCGACGTGGGGCTTCTCGGTCGGGTGCTCCCTCGCCCGCTGAGTACTAGGCTGGAAGTGCCCTCTGCTGGGGCCGAGTTCACGTTCTCCGCACCGATCCGGAAGCCCCGATGGAAAACCTTCTGCCGCCCCTCGTCATCCTGCTGTGCGTCGTCGCCGTCGTCATTGTGATGCTGCGCAGAGGGGCTCGCAGGTCCAAGCCTTCTTCGGAGGTCGCGCTTCCTGGTGGGCCCGAAGCGGCGGCAGCAGCCTCCTCTCGCCTCAGTGAGGAGCAGCACCGCATGATCTACTCCTTCATCGCGCAGGGCCTCACGGTGCAGGCGATCGCCGCCTACCGGCAAGCCACGGGGGCCCGGCTGGTCGAAGCGAGGAATGCGGTCCTCCTCATGGACCGCTATCCGCAGGCGTTCGGTTCCGCCGCCCGGGCACAGGAGCATACGCCCCCGACGACCGAGTCCCCACAACAGGGCGAGGGCCCGGAGAAGGCTCGGCTTGGCGGCGGCTCCCCCGACGACCAGGCAGCTTCCCAGCCGAAGGAACCGGCTGAGCGAACTGGAATGGACTCCGCTCCCCCCGCCCCGGTGGCACCTCAACAGCGCGAGGAGGCCCCGCCGTCGTCCTCTCAGCAACCCAAGGTTCCGACGACCCTCGGCGAGCGTTCAACCACCCGCTACCCTTACCGCTATCGCGCCATCGTCAGCAACGGACGTCAGACGCTCGAGGTCGCGAGCAACCTGCTGAATGACGAGATCTACGGCGAGATCAAGGCGTTGGCACAGATCGGCGACGCCGAAGACGCCGCGCGGATGCTGTGGCGCCACTCGGAGATCAGCCTGGAAGAGGCGCGCGCTTTCGTCGAACTCCTCTGAGCGGCCTCACAGCGAGGCCGACGCCGCCTCTTCGGTTGCTTCGAGCACCCGCAGCGCGTTCTCGAAGCACAGCGCGTCCAGCTCCTGACGGGACCAGCCGCGTTCGGCGAGGGCATCGAGCAGCGGCCGGTAGCCAGCCACACCATCCATCCCGACGGGAAGCTCGGGGGTGCCGTCGAAGTCCCCGCCGAGGCCCAGATGACGGGGGCCGACGACCTCGCGTGCGTGCTCGAGATGGCGCACGACGTCGGCGATGGTCGCCGTCGGCGCTGGGTGCTCGCGCGCCCAGAGCGCGAAGGCCTGCGCGGCTGCCGGGTCCTCCTCCGGGGCGACGTCGTGGAAACCGACCGGAAGGCCGAGTTCAAGCCGCTTGGCCTGGATAGCCCGGGCATGGTCGCGGCAGGCTTCAGACACGAACTTGGGCACAAACGTCACCATGAGTATGCCCCCGTTGTCGGGGAGTCGCTCGAGAATGCGGTCCGGGACGTTGCGGGGATGGCCGCATACGGAGCGGCACGAGGAGTGCGAGAACATGACCGGGGCGCCCGTGGCGTCGAGCGCGTCCTGCATCGTGCCCTCGGAGACATGGGAGAGGTCGACAATCATGCCCAACCGGTTCATTTCTGCCACCACAGACCGGCCGAAATCGCTGAGCCCCAGATCTTCCCCCTGGCCCGTCGCGGAGGAAGCCCACGGGAGGCTGTCGTTGTGCGTGAGGGTCATGTAGCGGACGCCCAGCTCAGCCATGGCCCGCAAGACCCCAAGCGAGCCCGCGATGCTGTGTCCGCCCTCCATGCCCATGAGGGACGCAATACGGCCACCCTCGACCGCACGGCGGACCTGAGCAGCCGTGCGAGTCAGCTCGAATGTCTCCGGGAAGGCCGCGACGATCCGGTGCACGCAGTCGATCTGCTCGAGCGTGGCCACGACCGATTGCTCGGGCGTCAGCGTCGAGGGGACGAACACCGACCAGAACTGCGCTCCGACTCCTCCCCGCCGAAGCCTCGGAATGTCGGTGTGAAGCTTCGGCTGGCCGACATCAAGAGCCGCGGCTCCGACGTCGTACCCGAAGTCCTGGCGAAGGGCCCAGGGAAGGTCATTGTGTCCGTCGACGACGGGGGCGTAGGCGCGCTCGGAATGCACCCCGTCATCGTACGACGGCCGTCAGTTCCGCCCGGTCAGGTCCGAGAGGAGCTCCTCGAAGCTCTTGTCTTCGGGCCTGGTCGCAACCTTGGGGGCCTTGGCGGAACCATCCTCCGCCAGCTCAGCGACGAGCTCCGACGCCGCCCGCTCGACTCGCGAGCTCAAGCTGCCTCCGAGAGCCGGGTCGCCCTCCGCGCCCCGGCCCCAGTCCATGGGAGCCGCGAACACCGCGGTGGGAATGGTCTTGGCGCGCAGGTAGCTGAACAGCGGGCGCATGGCGAAGTCGATCACCATGCTGTGGCGTTCGGAACCGCCCGTCACACCGATCAGGACCGGCTTGCCCTCGAGCGCGGTGGGGTCGAGAAGATCGATGAACGACTTGAACAGACCGCTGTACGAGGCACTGAAGACGGGCGAGACCGCGATGAGCGCGTCGGCGGTTTCAGCCGCTGCGAGAGCCTCCGCGAGCCTCGGAGCGGCGTAGCCCGTCACGAAGTTGTTGGCGA
>NZ_DAIUJO010000145.1:0-7551 GCF_036848755.1 Sinomonas sp.
GCTGCGAAGGCCCACAGGTGGATGGCGTCGGCGAGGCGCTGGTTGCGGGCGTAGCAGGCGAGCTCGGCGCGGTCGGGCTCGAGGCGCTGGCCGGTCACCACCAACCCGAGCCCATCGAAACGGCAGAACGACGTGAGATCGGGCGGGGCGAAGCCGGCCGCGCCAGTAGCGTCGGACAAGTCGGGGTCCTCCGGTCGGGGTGTGTAGGAACTCCCCATCATCGGAGGACCCCGGCCCTCACACGCGGATGCTCACACCCCGCCCAGCCACACCCTCACTCGCGAAGAGCCCGCCAGATCGCCGAATAGGGCGCAAGGCGGGCTGCCTTGGATGGCTGCTGCGCGCGGTCGTTCTGTGCTTGCCAGGTAGGTCCACCGGCCGGCAGGTTCCACATCAGTCCAGCTGGTCAAGACCCAGTCCGCAGGTTCAGAACCTGAGCGCTGCCGCGATCTGGTCAAGGTGACGGGCCCACGCTTGCTCGTAGACGGCGGCTTCCTCTGCGCGTAGGCCGGAGACTTGCACTCTGACGTTTGTGCCGTCGGCCGCCGGGTTGAGTGTGATCCCGATGAGTGCAGGTGGCGGCTTCTCTGCACTGCCTTCTCGACGGTCCCGCTCGAGGCGTTCGGCGAGGTCGATACGGAACGTCTCCCCTACGCGAGGAACGGTCACGACATTCCGATGGCGTGCGGGCTCATCCGCCGATGGCAAAGGCGAGGAGGGTGTTGATCGCAGTCTCGAGCGGACGGCTTTCCTGGTACACCTGAGACAGCAGGAGCCCACCCTCGAGCGTGGCAAGAAGGGTGATGGCGAGGTCGTCCGGCTCGACACCGGCCGGGAGCTTCCCGTCGGCATGCAGGGATCTGAGTCCGTCGGCGATGGCGACAGCCCACTGATCGAACCCGGCTGCGATGAGGGTCCTGGCCTCGGGGTCACTCTCGGCGAGCTGACCCGCGAGCGAGCCAAGTGCGCAGCCTCCCTTGGCCTTGGTGCGCTTCGCTGCTGTGAGCACCATGGTCTGCCAGGTCTCGACGCCGTTGGCGCCGCTGAGGGCGCGCCGATTGCGACTGACGATGCCTTCGGCTTGGTAGTCGATGACCGCTTGCACGAGGTCTCGCTTGTCGGGGAAGTAGTGGTACATCTGCGATCCGCTGACGTCTGCCGCCACCTTGACGTCCTCCAACGTGGTCGCTGCAACCCCGCGTTCGTGGATCAAGGCCGCAGCCTCCTCCACTATCCGCGCCCGGACGCGTGCTCCCTTGGCAGTGAGCTTCGGCCGGCCGCCACTCGTCTCGTTGACCATGCCCGCATCGTACCCGGCGTTCTGGGTTTGACAACCCAGTCGTTATCTGTCAGAGTGGGTTACAGCACCCAGTCTCTAGAGATCTCTAGAGACGACCCAGCAACGCACGACGGATCGACAGGCAAGAGCGCTCTGGGTGACGGCTCAAGCAACCAACCACGAGGGAGCAACAACATGAGCGCATACGTGCTCGTCGAATTCACAGTCAACGACCCAACTATCTACAAGGAGCGATATGCTCCTATCGCAGGGCAGACCGCCAAAAAGCACGGAGGTGAGGTGATCGCCGCCGGGAACTGGCAAGTGCTGCACGGCGATCGCTCCCTCACGTCGGGGGCATTGGTGCGATTCGCCGACCGCGAGACGGCTCTCGACTGGTACAACTCGCCGGAATATCAGCGCCTCATCGATGTCCGGCAGGTCGCCATGGATGCCCGGTTCAGTCTGCTCGACGGCCACCCTGCGACCACAGATGACGACCGGGAAGTCCGATGAGGGCGCTCGCAGGGAAGACCGCGCTCATTACCGGCGCCAATGCCGGGATCGGCAAGGAAGTGGCCAGGCAGCTGGCGTTGCGGCCGGAGTTCGAGCGGATCTACCTGGCCTGCCGAAACAAAGACCGGGCGACGGCGGCGAGAGCTGAGCTCGAAGCTACGACTGGCCGGTCCATCTTCGAGATCATCGTCATGGACGTCGCCGACCTGGCTTCGGTTCGCGCCGGCGGGGCGGCCATCGAAGGATCCCTCGACGCGCTGGTCATGAACGCCGGAGTCATTGGCCCACAGTCGATGGGCTTGACCGCTGACGGGGTCACCACCGTGTTCGCAACCAACGTTCTTGGCCACGTGGTCCTCCTCGAAGGGCTCCTCGCCGAGGACCGGCTCCGAGAGGTCGCGGTCTTCGCCGGAAGCGAAGCAGTCCGGGGGGTCCCCAAGTTGCGGATGAAGGGGCCCTCGTGGGCCTCCCACTCCACCGACGAGTTCACCACCGTCATCAACGGAAGCTACTTCGCCGGCAAGAAGGCCGACTTCAACCTCGCGTTCGGACAGGCCAAGTACATCGGCGCCCTCTGGATGGCCTACCTGGGCCGCCAACACCCCCACCGACGCTTCGTCACCGTGAGCCCCGGCAACACCACGGGCACCCGAGCAGCCAGTGACCTCCCACTCCCGATGCGCATCGGGGCCAAGTACGTCATGCCTGCGCTCGGTCTCTCGCACACCCTCGACGTGGGCGCCAAGCGACTGGTCGACGGCGTCACCGACCCGACCCTGTCAAGCGGCGTGTTCTACGCCAGCGCAGCCAACACACTCAAAGGTCCCATGGTCAACCAAGCAGACTTCCTCCCCGACCTAGCTAACCCGGCGTACCAGGACCACGCCAATGAGGCCATCCACCGCTTCATCACCGTATGACTCCTGGGCGAGGCGCCAATCGAGAGCACACCGAGTCCGCGAACAGAACATCGCCAAGAGGAGTGCTCTATGGAGCCCCGAACGACGGTCCAGTAGTTAGCCGTACTCAGGATCGCGACGCGGAATATGCGCCCCGAATGACGGTCCGAGGGTATCTCAAAACATTCACGGTGATCGCCGGCGGATACGCCCCGGAACGCCGGGTTGAGGTCGATACGCAGATCGGGCTGAGGCTGGCGCGGCTTGGGTCGCGAAGCACCTGTGACTGGTGACTTTGGCCGTCTCATGCCCGGATTACCCTCCTGATCCTATGGACATCGGCCGATGGTTGAGGCTCGCCCTGCTGGTCCTAGGTGGCGCGGCTGCAGCGCTCATCATCGCCGGACATGTCGATCACAAGCCTGCGGTGTTGAACCTCTCGACGAGCGGATTGCATTGGACCGACGTGGTCACCGCGGTCGCGACGGCTACCGGTGTAGTGGGAGGTGCGCTCGTCGCGATCTTCTACGGTCGGAAGGCGAGTGCTTCCATCTCAGCCGAAGCCCATGTCACCGATAGCGGTGTCGTGTTGACCGCCAGACCGGCGATGGTTGGCGCCGGAATATTTCGAATCCGCTTCGCGAAGCATGAAGGCGCAAAGGTCCGTGTAACCGAGGTCTTCAAGGTCGGCGCCAACTTGGTCGACGGCCTGCACTGGGATGCCGATGCGGTCTTTGGGGAGTCATTCGTGGAAGGCGGCGAGACGCTGACAACCACGGTGGTCTTTCCCATCCCGGAGCTCTTTCTCGAACTTGTCGGTTGGCGTGTGTCGTTTGGGGTTACCTCTTCGAGAATGCTCGGCAAGGGCTGGTCATGGGGTGATCAGGTCTTCGTGCCGAGGCCCGCGGTTGTCCACCGGTAGCATGACAGATGGGTTCATTAGCAAGGAGCCGCCAACGTGTCTGAGGACCAGTCCGCGCAACCCTCCAACCGTGAGACCGCAGCCCAGGAGACGCGCAAGGCTGCGGAGCTGCAGATTCCCGAGGGGCAAGGTTTCTTCGCGTCGCCGGAACCAGCCGGAGGATCGCGACCCGAGGGAGTCCATCCCGCGGCCGCAGCCCCCCAGTCGCCGCCCCAAGTCAACGAGCCTGTCGACTGAGTTTGGGCGCGGGCAGAGCCGTGCCACCCCCGTCCCATAACACTCGACAAGTCCGTCCCATAATCCCATCTGGCGATGACCTACAACGCCGGCTCCGAGGCGATCTCGCCGCGCACCGCGCCGGCGGAACATTATGCTCGGGAGGTACGGAAGCTCATCGAGATGAGCTGAGACGCCAGATCGCCGATTAGGGCGTCGGCGGTGGAGCCGGCCGTCGTGTTCCTTGTGAATGGTGTCCCGATGTTCTGCGCTCGAGATGGCGGGGGCCGAGACGCCACCAGGAAAATGGGTGCAACCTGCACCCATTCTTCAGGTAGGATGACGCGGTGGCCAAAGTGATCCAGATCCGAGACGTCCCCGACGACGTGCATGAGGCGCTGGCGAAGGCGGCCGAGGCCGAGAGGCTCTCGTTGAACCGATACGTGCTTCGTGAGCTCGAACATCTGGCCCGTCGAGCCGAAGTCGTCGAACTCAACGCCCGAGTCATTACCGAAACGAGAGCACGGGTCCGCAGGAAGGTGGCGCGCGAGAACATCCTCGCTGCGCTGCAGGAGGGCCGCGAGGAGTGAGGGTGGTAGATGCCGGCGTGCTGGTTGGCGTTCTCGTCGGTGATCTTGAACCGGAGGCACTTGGCGATGAGGAGTTGGTGGCGCCGCACCTGATTGACAGCGAGGTCACGCACGTTCTGCGGCGGCTAGCCCATCAAGGAGATTTGACCGAAGACGCGGCGACCGCTGCGATGGACGGTTTCGTTCGACTCAGTCTCACCCGGTTTCCGGCGGACTGGCTTCGGGGCCGGATGTGGGCGTTACGCCACAACCTTTCGGCCTACGACGCAACATACGTTGCTCTCACGGAAATGCTGTCCGCCACGTCGCTGCTGACTACTGATGCAAGGCTGGCAGCGGCTCCCGGCATCCAGTGCGTGGTGGATGTCCTGTAACTGAGAGATTTGTGTTGCTCCTGACTTCGCGATAGACGAACGGCTTGGAATCAAGCAGCATCCGCGGGTCTCCACGAGCAGTGGAGGAGCATCTGATCATGTCCGATCCGACCCGGGGAAGCGATCGTGGCGGCCGTCGAGCGAAGCGGTTCTTGACCCCGTCACAGAAGTACGAGATCTTCTTGCAGCTGGTCCGAGCCGAGGTGACGATGGCCGAGGCGGCGGAGGCGTGGAAGGTGGACCGAACCACGATCTTGCGGATCCGCACGGTGGCCAAGCAGGGCGCGCTCGATGCCCTGGCGGCGTCACGTCCGGGCGTGAAGGCGGCCCAGCGCGACGCCGAGCTCGACGCCGCCCGGGCGGATGCCGCCCGTCTGGGCGAGGCGGTCAAGGAGATGGCGGTCAAGTTGATGCTGGTCGAGGGAAAAGGGGGTTGGGGCTGAGTGGCCGGGTCCCCGCCCGTGTCGACGCGGCCACCAAGGCCGGCCTGCTCGACCTGATCGACAAGGCCACCGCCGGCGGCTGGAGCCTGCGCGCCGCCTCCCGGTATCTGGAGCTGGGCGAGGTCCGAGCCCATCGCTGGCGGGCCCGGCGCGGCGGCGACGCCTTGGAGGACAAGGCGCCTGGCGGGAGCCCTCTCCACGGTCTGCTCCCCGAAGAGATCTCCGAGATCGTCGCGCTCTACCACGAGTGGGGAGACATCGACCGCTCCCATCGCAAGCTCGCCCACCGCGGCTCGTATCTGGGACGGGTATGGGTCTCCCCGGCGTCGGTGCGACGCGTTCTGGCTGCTCAGGGCCTGGATCTCAACCCGCCGCCACGGCCGGGGACCTCGGCTAGGCGGCCGTTCCCTGACTGGGTCGACTACCGGCCGAACCAGATCTGGATCTACGACACCACGCACTTCACCCGGGCCGGGATGGCCGTGACGATCGTCGAGGACCTCGTGTCCCGCAAGTGGATCGCCGACATCGTCAGCTCCGAGGAGACCTCCACCCAGGTCGAGATCGTCTTCACCGATGCCCTCGCCGCCGAAGGCCTCCTCGCCTTGGTCGAGGCGCGAGCCGACGAGCCCGTCGACCCCGACGTCGAGGATGACCGGCTCCCGATCCTGCTGGCAGTGTCGGACAACGGGTCGCAGATGACGTCGATCTCGACCCGCAAGTTCATGGCGCTGTGCGCCATCGCCACCCACTTCGGCCGGCCGGGCACGCCCACCGACCAGGCCTGGATCGAGAGCTTCAACGGGCACCTCAAGGCCGAAAACCCCCACCTCGAGGCCATCACCGACCCGGCCGTTCTCCGAGCAGAGCTCGCCGTCATCCGGGCCAGATACAACGGGGTCAGGCTCCATGCCGGCATCGGGTATGTCACCCCCGACGACGAGCACACCGGACGCGGTCCCGCGATCCGCAAAGCCCGCGAAGCCGGACTGGAGACCGCACGCCTCCGCCGCCTCGCCTACCATCGAAATCGACCCCAGCAGCAACCCGACCCGAGACCCGATGATGTTGCGTAATCGAACCGGGATCTCTATCGCGAAGTCAGACACAGGTCAGATTCGCCGCCTCGGGCGCCCCGAGCGCCGACTCGGGCGCGGCTGGCCGGGAGCCGTCCTCCTCACAGTTTGAGAGCAGATCCTCCTGATCGGTGCGCCAACCGGCGTTGGCCCGGTCTGCAAGGGGATGGTCACCAGAGACGACCGCCGTGGACAGGGCGGATAAGCACCCGCGCGGCGAGGCGGAACTGGGACAATGTTCTTCGTGAGCGACTTCTGCGGCGACTTCCTGCCGGATGATCCAGTCATTACGGGCGAGACCCGTCCATGCCGTTACTGTCAAAGCGAAAGCCGAACAGTCCAGCGCCGTGCGCGGCTCAGCGACGGCCGAGTCGTCGGGGTCGCACTACAGGTCCACCTCGATGGCTCCGATGCCGACGAGGCTTGTGAGTCGTACGTGACGCCGTCGGGATAGGAAGGATCCCTGCTCGAATCCCGCTCGTGCGTGTCGCAACGCGAGGCAGGGCGGCAGGCGCCCTGACGTTCGCAAAGGCATGCTGCCGCGCCGTGCGCACGGGCGCCCCCGCTCGTGAGCGAAGACATCCGTCACTGAGCCACCCCGCTATCCGCCGTCGGTCTCGTGCTCGCCGTCCTTGTCGACTGTCCAAGTCTTCAAGACCTTGCCATCGGGACCATAGATCGTAAATCGCTCACCCTTCACGTGATCGGGATCCTTCTCGGCATCTTGAGCTTTCTTACGTTTCCCCTCGTATCGTCTTTTTGCCCACTGCTTCGTCCTGTTGTAGACGTCTGTGACAATCACCCCGATAAGGCCTGAGCCGACGCCCGTGCCAATAAAGACCACAACTTCTTCGGGAAATGACGGCGGCGGGAGCCCCCTCCTCCCCGGCTCGTAGTGCGTGATCTTCAGGTCGACATCCACTCCGCCGTTGCCTAGGACGTCTCGCAGCTCGCGCAGCGCGGCCTCTCGTTCCGGGCTTGTGACCATGTAGGCCCTGCCGGCGCGAACCGTGAGCTGTGCCATCTCTCCCTCATCCTTTCCCGCGTCCAGCGACTCTGGATCGTGAACATCCACCCGACACAGATTGTCTCGTCTGCGCTGCGTGGGGGTCTGACCCCCGGAGAACGCAGAAGAGCGCGGAACGACGGTTCCAGTAGTTAGCCGTGCTCAAGATCGCGATGCCGAAGAGGCGCCCAGAATGTTCGTCCGGACCGCCCCCAAACGTCCCCGGCACT
>NZ_DAIUJO010000146.1:0-7437 GCF_036848755.1 Sinomonas sp.
GCCGCACCGGCCCCAGCACCCGCCCCGGAGCCACACCCACACCGTGAAACTGCTGCATCTTCGACCTCGAACTTTCTCCGCTCGTCAGGCGGCGACAGGCTGAGCTTCGACGGCCGCGGGGGCCTTCTTGCCAACGTAGCGCTTGAGGCCCACTGTCGCCAGAGCCGTCACGACGACGCCGACGGCGATCGAGATGACCCACATGGCGAAGTTGTCGATCGCGAAGAAGACGAAGATGCCGCCGTGCGGAGCCTTCGAGCCCGCGCCGAACGCCATGCTCAGTGCGCCCGTCACTGCGCCGCCGAGCATCGAGGCCGGGATGATCCGGAATGGGTCGGCGGCCGCGAACGGGATGGCGCCTTCGGAGATGAAGGAGGCGCCGAGAAGCCAAGCAGCCTTGCCGTTCTCGTGCTCGGCCGCGTTGAACGTCTTCGGCGAGAGGACGGTCGCGAGGGCCATCGCGAGGGGCGGGACCATGCCAGCAGCCATGACGGCGGCCATGATGTGGTACGGCGCCTGGTTCGTGGCGCTTGCGGCGCCGAGGCCGGCGACGGCGAACGAGTACGCGACCTTGTTGACCGGGCCGCCGAGGTCGAAGCACATCATGAGGCCGAGGATGATACCGAGTACGACCGCAGCCGCGCCGGACATGCCTGAGAGCCAGTTGTTGAGCGCGCTCGTGACGAAGGCAATCGGGCCGCCGAGCACCACGAACATGAGCCCGGAGGCGATGATGGACGCGATGAGCGGGATGATGGCAACTGGCATAAGGCCGCGGAGCCACTTGGGCGCCGAGAGCGACCCGAGCCAGTGTGCCGTGTAGCCGGCGAGCAGACCGCCGACGATGCCGCCGAGGAAGCCGGCACCCATGAAGCCTGCGACCGCGCCGGCGGTGAAGCCGGGTGCGATGCCGGGACGATCAGCGAGGGCATATCCGATGTATCCCGCGAGGGCCGGGACGAGGAAGCCGAGCGAGAGGCTGCCGATCTTGAACAGGACCGCTCCGAGGTATGCCCCGAGCGGGCCCCAGGCCTGCGAGCCGAATTGCGTGGGCAGGTCGAACACGTTGTTCTTGACCACGATCGTGTCCGCAAACTTCGTGATGTCGTAGCCGCCGAGGAGGAAGCCGAGCGCGATAAGCAGGCCGCCGGCCGCGACGAACGGGATCATGTAGCTCACGCCGGTAAGGAGGGCGCGCTTGAGCTTGGCGCCCGTGGACTCGTGACCCTCGGACTCGATCCCCTCGCCAGAGCTGCCCGTCGCAGCCAGCCGGCGGCCGTTCGGGTCCTCGGCGACGGCGAGTGCCTCGTTGAGCATGACGAGCGGTTCGTCGATGGCCCGCTTCACAGGCGACTGGACATAGGGCAGGCCCGCGAAGCGGTCCTTGCCCCGGACATCCACCTCTACGGCGAACACGACGGCGTCCGCGTTGTCGATGACGGTCTGCGGAATAGGCGTCGCCCCGGCCGAGCCCTGAGTCTCGACGACGACGTCGATGCCGTTCTCCTTGCCCGCTGCCACGAGCGAGTCGGCGGCCATGTAGGTGTGGGCGATGCCCGTGGGGCACGCAGTCACGGCCACGACGAGTTTGTGCCGCTTGTGGGCAGGGGCGGCGGCAGGCGCGGCCTCGGCTGCTGCGGGAGCGCCCGAGGCGCCGAGGCCGAGCGCCTCGTTGACGAGGGCCACGACGTCGTCCCGGGTCCGGGCCTCGCGCAGAGCTGCCGTGAAGTCCTTCTTGATGAGGCTCCGGGCAAGCTTGGCGAGGAGCTTGAGGTGCTCCTGATCGGCGCCGGAGGGGGCCGCGATGAAGAAGACGATATCCGCCGGGCCATCCTTGGCGCCGAAGTCGACCGGCCGTGAAAGGCGAGCCATGGCGAGCGAGGGGACCGTGACGGCCTCGGACCGGCAGTGGGGGATGGCGATTCCGCCGGGGACACCGGTGGACGTCTTCTGCTCGCGGGCGTAGGCGTCCGCGAAGAGGCCATCGGCGGCCGTCGCGCGGCCGTCGTCGGCGACGGTCTGGGCGAGCTTCCGGATCACGTCAGCCGGAGCGTCGCCGAGGGCGACGTCCAGCAGGACCAGCTCCGGGCTGATGAGTTCGGTCATGGTCAGTCCTTCGTGAGAGCCGTGACGGTCACGGCAGAGGGATCGGTCTGGTTGACTGCCGGGACGGTCGATCCCGGCAGGGAGGCGGCGGCCGCGCCATGCGCGACTGCCTGACGGAGGCGGCCTTCGGCGTCCGCTCCGCTGATGTCGGCCAGGAGGTACCCGGCCAGGGAGGAGTCGCCAGCACCGACGGTGCTGACGGCTCGGATGGGGGCGTGCGTGGCGAGCCACGCGCCGTCGGCCGTCACAAGGACGGCGCCTTTCGCGCCGAGCGTGGCAAGCACCGCGCCCACTCCGGCGTCGACGAGGGAGCGTGCGGCGGTAGCCGCTCGCTCGGGGGAGGCCTCGAGCTCTCCCGGGGTACCGGGGTCGGGGAGGCCGACGAGCGCGGCGAGTTCGGCGAGCTCGTCCGCGTTGGGCTTGAGGAGGTCCGGCCGCCCGCCCAGCGAGGCGGCGAGCGGAGCCCCGGAGGAGTCGACGGCGATCTTCGGGGCGTCCGGGCCGAATTCTGCGCGCAGGCGCTCGGCGGCCGACGTGTAGAAAGTCGCCGGGACGCCGGGCGGGAGGGAACCCGCGAGCACGACCCAGGAGGCTCCGCTCGACTGCTCCACGAGGAGCTTCAGGAGCTGCTCCTGCTGGTCCGCGCTGAGTTCGGGCCCGGGCTCGTTGACCTTCGTGGTCACGCCGTCTGGTTCCGTGAGGGTGACGTTGGAGCGGAGCGACTGGTCGATCGGGAGAGCCGCGAACGGCACGTTCGTCGTCTCGAGGCCAGCCAGGAGCGGGTCGCCGGGGTCGCCGGGCAGCACGGCGAGCGTCTCGAGGCCCGAGGCCACGAGCGCCCGCGACACGTTGACGCCTTTGCCGCCGGATTCCTGCCGGACGGCGACGGCGCGCTGCACCTCGCCGCGCAGGAGGGGGCCGCCCAGCTCGACCGTCCGGTCCAAGCTCGGGTTGGCGGTCAGGGTCACGATCATGAGTTGCCTGCCTTCACTACTTCAACGCCAGCCTTCTCGAGTGCCGCCGCGAGTTCCGGCGACGGATCGGCGTCCGTGACGAGGGCGTCGAGTTGGTCCAGCCGGGCGAACTGGACGAGGGTTTCGACGCCGAGCTTGCTCGCGTCGGCGAGGACGACGACGCGGCGCGCCGCCCGCACGAAGGCCTCCTTGACCGCGGCCTCCTCGCTGTCGGGCGTGCTGAGGCCGAAGGCTTCGTGCACTCCGTTCGTCCCGATGAAGGCGAGATCCGGGCGGAGGCGCTCGACGGCGTCGACCGTCTCCTGCCCGACCGCTGCGCGGGTCAGCCCGCGGATGCGGCCGCCGAGGAGGTGGACGGCATGCGCAGAGCTTCCTGCGAGCTTGTCCGCCAGAGGAAGGGCGTTGGTGATGACCACCTGCTCGTCGCTGTTGTTCCGGCGACCGTTCGCCTGGGCGAGGAGGACGTCGACGAGCGCCTCGGTCGAGCTCCCTGCGTCAAGCAGGATGCTCCCGGGGCGGCTGCTCGCGACGAGCTCGGCCGCAGCCTGGGCGATGAGCTGCTTCTGGGCGAGATGCTGCACGAGGCGCTCGGAGAGGGTCGTCTCGGTGGTGGAAACGCTGTCGGCCGGAACGGCGCCGCCATGGACGCGGCGCAGGACGCCCGCCTGCTCGAGCGACGCGAGGTCGCGGCGGACGGTCTCCGTCGTGACGGCGAAGCGCTCGGCGAGCTCGGTGACGCTCACGCGGCCGGCTTCGGCGACACGTGCAGCCACCATCCGCTGCCGTTCCTCGGCGAACATCTGCATCCGAACGTCCTTGTCCTCGTGCACCATCCCACTCCAATGTGGTGCAAATCACAACAACTTTGGTTTGATTGACTCTATCTGTGTTTGTGTGGCTTTGTCAACGGGTTCCAACATAAACACAGAAGCAGGGGAAGAGGAGGCTCTTTAAACGAACGAGGAGCCCGGCACTCGGCCGGGCTCCACGCCTTGAGGGGCTCTCTGGTTCGCTTACACGTCCACGTCGTCGACGCCTGCATGCCGGTGCACGACGGTGCGTCGGGTCGACGAAGCCATGATCAGCGACACGATGAGGCCAAGGATGCCGACGACCATGAGGATGTACCCGATCACGACTTGGTTGACGTACGGGATCAGCCCTGGGGCCAGCGCGAACGCCAGGATGGCACCCAGCGCGATGAGAACGATCGATGAACCAATTCGCATGATTCACTCCTCTGGTTGGCGGGTGCAGCTTGCACTCGATGCAGTACTTCAACTACCCGCTCCGCACGCTCCCAAACGCGCGTTCCCGTTCGCTCTTGGCCTCTCTCATGCCGCGGGAGGCGCGATTAGGCTGGGTGGATGGCGAGGAAGAATTCTGCATTGCGTGTCGCCCGGACGACGGCCCGCGGCGCGCTGTTCGATCGCAAGGGCAATGCTCGTCCGGGCCTTCAGCGCTTTCTTCTGGGTGCTGTCGACGTCCAGCGTCCGCTCGTCCTGGCGAACCTGCAGCGGCTCAAGCGTCGATACCCCCACCTGAGCGCGGCCGAGCTGAGCCGGCGCCTTGAGCGGGACTACCTCCGCGCCGTCGTCGGGGGCGGCGCGGCGATCGGCGGGACTGCAGCGGTTCCCGGGGTCGGCACCGTCACGTCCCTGGGCCTCTCCGCGGTGGCGACCCTCGGCTTCCTCGAGGCCACTGCGTTCTACGCCGCGTCCATCGCCGAGCTCCACGGCGTGCACCTCGAGGATCCGGACCGCGCGCGGACCACGGTCATGGCGATCATGCTGGGCGAGGAGGGGACCGCGCTCCTGAGCGAGCTCACCGGTCATGCCCTGGGCGGCTCGGGCGCGCCCAATGCGGCCTGGGGCGCTGCGATCAACCGCTCCATCCCAGGGCCCACCGCACGGCTCATCCAACGTCAGGTGCGGGAACGCTTCGTCAAGTGGCTCCTTCGACGCCAGACCGGAGCGATGATCGGCCGTGCGCTCCCCTTCGGCGTCGGGGCCGTCGTCGGCGGCTTCGGGAACCGGGCAATGGGGCGGGCCGTGATCCGCTCGACGCGCGCCGCTTTCGGTGCGGCGCCCGAAGTGCTCCCGGGCGAGCTCGCCGGCCAGCTGTACAGCTAGCCTCCGAAGACCGCGTGGGCGATCGTGTAGATCACGAGCCCTGCAAGTGCGCCCACGATCGTGCCGTTGAGCCGGATGTACTGGAGGTCCCTCCCGACCTGCAGCTCGATCTTCTGCGAGGTCTCCTCGGCGTCCCACCGCGCGATAGTGTCCTCGATGACCCCCGCAATGTCCGAACGGTAGGTCGCGACCGCGTACCCTGCTGCGTCACCGATCCACGCGTTCACCTTGCCCGCGAGCTCATCGTCCGAGACGAGCCGGGCACCGAAGTCCCGAACCCCCGTGGTGAACCGGTGGTAGAGCTCGCTCTGGGGGTCGTTGACAGCGTCGAGGAGCGCGTGCTTGATGGTGGTCCACGTGCGGCGCGCGACGTCGCGCACTTCTGGATCTCCCAGAATCTGGCCCTTGATGTTCTCGGCGCGGGCGATCATCACCGGGTCGTACTGCAGGTCCCGTGCGAGGTCCTTGAGGTACTTGTCGATGGACTCCCGAACTTGATGATTCGGATCGCTCTGCACCGCGGCCACGAACTTGGAGAGCTCGATGTAGACCTTGTCGCCCACGAGTTCGTTCGCGAAATGAGGCACCCACGAGGGGGAACGGTCGCTGACGACGTGCGTGACCGTGCCGTAGTTCGCAGCGACCCAATCGGCGGCCCGGTCCACGAGGAGGTCGACGAGCCGATGGTGGTGGCCGGCGTCGAACACCCGCTCGGCGAGGCGACCGATCGGGGGGCCCCACGGCGGGGCGAGCAGATGCTTGCGGACCAGGGCCTCGATGACCGCTTGGACGTCGTCGTCGTTGAGGACCGTGAACGCCCCGCGGATCACCGCGGCGCCCTCCTTGGCGATCCGCTCCGCCCCCGCGGGGGTCGCCAGCCAGGAGCCGGCCTTGCGCGCGAGGTCGACGGAGTCGAGCTTGGCGCGGACGACGTCGGCTGAGAGGAAGTTGTCTTCCACGAAGCCGCTCAGGGCCGACCCGATCTGATCCTTGCGCCGCGGGATGATCGCGGTGTGGGGGATCTTGAGTCCCATCGGGTGGCGGAACAGCGCCGTGACGGCGAACCAGTCGGCCAGCGCGCCGACCATGCCGCCCTCGGCCGCTGAGCGGACATACTCGAGCCACGGGAACTGGCGCTGGAGCGCGAATGCGACGGCGAACACGACGGCCATGGCGATCAGGAGGCTCAGGGCGAGCGCCTTCATGCTGCGCAGGGCCGCCGCGCGCTCGACGTCTGCGGGGCTGAGCTCAGCCGTCCGCCCCGTCTCCGGGCCCTGGGCACGATGGAGCGTCACCATAGCCCAACCCTACTCGGCGAATCGCAAGCGAGCAGGTCCGATAGCGTAGAGCCATGACTTCCCAGCGCCCTCTCGTGTACGCCCACCGCGGGGCGAGCGCAGCCTTCGCCGAACACACGCGCGCCGCGTACCTCCAGGCCCTCGAGGAGGGCGCCGACGGCGTCGAATGCGACGTTCACCTGACGAGGGACCAGCACGTCGTCCTTCTCCATGACCCCAACCTCGACCGCACGTCGAACGGTACTGGCGCCGTAGCCGACAGGACCCTCGACGAGCTCCGCGAACTCGATTTCTCCTCCTGGAAGGGCGCCCGGATCCCCGTCGAGTTCGGGGCGGTCAGCCAGCAGCTCCTCACCCTGCCTGAGCTTCTCGACATCCTCTCCGCTGCCGGGCGCGAAATCGGACTCGCGATCGAGCTCAAGCATCCGAGCCCCTACCAGCTTCGGCTCGAGGACACCGTGCTCGCCGTCCTTGAGGCTCGGGGGTGGGAGCCGCAGTCGTCCCGCCTCGGCAACGTCCGCGTGAGCTTCATGAGCTTCGACGCCGACGCCATCCGATACCTCCTCGAGCGCGTCCCGGCCGAGCACGTGTGCATGCTGGTCGACGACGTCCAGGTCGAGGACGTCCGCACCGACTTGGCTCTGGGGCGCCTCACGGGCGGCGCGGTCGCGAACGTTCTCAAGGCTGCGCAGGCTGAGGCCGAAGCGATTCTCGACACCGCCCGGGCCGGTATCGCTGGACCCGGCATCGGCTACGTCCGGAGCCACCCGAACCGCGTCCGCGATTGGCTCTCGGACGGCCGGCGCTTCCGCGTCTGGACCGTCGACGAGCCCGACGACGTCGAGCACTGCCTGTCCCTGGGCGTCCAGGAGATCACGACCAACCGCCCGGCGGAGGTGCTCCGACAGGTCGCGGCCCGTGTCTGAT
>NZ_DAIUJO010000147.1:0-7351 GCF_036848755.1 Sinomonas sp.
GTGGCCTGAGCGGCCGCGGTGGCTGGGCGGAGGTGCAGCCGGAGGTCGGCGCCGAGGCGGCGAACCGCTCCCCCGCCGGTCTCGTCCCAGTCCCAGTGCTGGGCGTCGGCCAGGGTCCTGATGCCCAGGTCAGCCACGGAGGTCTTTCCCGACCCGAGCAGGATCGGTGCTTGGTAGACGATGAGCTCATCGACGAGGCCGGCCGAGAGGAACGCGGCGATGATCCGCGAGCCGCCCTCGACCATCACATGGCGCGCTCCGAGGTCGAAGAGCAGCCCGAGTGCCTCAGCGGGATCCTGGGTGCGGAGGTGGACGAACCGGCCGTCGCCTCCACGGACCGCAGCCTGTCCGGGCACCTCGCGCAATCCCATCACGGCACGCATCGGCTGATGCTCGAGAAGGTCGCCGTCCTCGCCGCGGGCGGTGAGCCGCGGATTGTCGACGGCGACGGTCTGGCTTCCGACGAGGATCGCGTCGATTCGTCCCCGGAGGGCGTGGTTGTCTGCGAGGGACGGCGGGCACGTGATCCACTGGCTGGTCCCGTCCTCGGCGGCGATCCGGGCGTCGAGGGTCTGCGCGATGTGGAGTGTCACGAACGGGCGCCGGTCCCGCACCGCCGCGAGCCAGCGCTCGTTGAGGCGCACGGCCTCCCCGGCCAGCAGGCCGGCGTCGACGGCGATCCCCGCCTCGCGCAGCGTCCGGGCGCCACCCGAGGCGACGTCGTGGGGGTCGTCGATCGCGTAGACGACCCGCCCAACCCGAGCGCGGATGAGTGCTTGCGCGCAGGGACCGGTCCGGCCGGTGTGGTTGCACGGTTCGAGCGTGACGTACATGGTCGCGCTCGTCAGGTCGATGCCTGCGCGCTGGGCATTTCGGATGGCGTCCGCCTCGGCGTGGGCCGTCCCGGAGCCCCGGTGGAAGCCCGTGGCAAGGAGCCTGCCGTCTGCGCCGACGGCGACCGCTCCCACGAGCGGGTTGGCGCCGCGGACACCCTGCGCCGCGAGTTCGAGGGCCTCGCCCATGCGCGACGTGTCCTCCGCCGTCCACCTGGGGGTCGAAGCGGAGGCGCTCATGAAACGGCCTCCGGCTGCCCTGAAGGCAGCATCGAGGGCCGACCTGCGAAGAGCCACTGCTTGATGTCCATCGCAACCTTCCTTTCCGGACCGCAGCGGCTCCGGGGTTGCGACAGAAGCGGCACGCCAGCGTGGCGCACCGCAGACTGCACGTGCTTCTCCCATCCAGACTCTGACTGTCGGTACCGGAATTCCACCGGTTCAACCGAAAGTTCGCTCCTTTGCGAGCGGACCATCGGGTCGCGGACTGTCACCGCCGGTTCGGACTTTCACCGACCCCGGAGCACGTTCATTGCTGTGGCCGGCTGCCTTCCCCGCTGGCTTTCCCACCAGCCGTCCCCGAGAGGGGATGGTTCAGCTGCCGGCCATTCACATTGTGGCACATGACGTACCTGCACCCGTGACAGGACGTCATCTGCGTAGTGTTCGCTTCGAGCGGACGGTGTCGGCTCAGGCGCCGACGCTCGCCTCCGCGGCCGCGCGCAGCGCTTCGACCGCCGCGGCGGGGTCCTCAGCGCCGTACACGGCCGATCCGGCGACGAACACGTCCGCTCCGGCCGCGGCAGCGCGCTCGATCGTCGACGAGGAGATCCCGCCGTCCACCTGAATCGCGACCTTGGCGCCACTCCCGTCGACGGCGGCGCGTGCCTTGCGGATCTTCGGCAGCGTCACGTCGAGGAACGCCTGACCGCCGAACCCGGGCTCGACCGTCATCACGAGGAGCATGTCGATCTCCGAGAGCATGTCGAGATAGGGCTCGACGGCGGTCGAAGGGCGAAGCGCCATCCCCGCCTTGGATCCGCGGGCCCGCAGCTCCCGGGCGAGCTTGATGGGCGCGATGGCGGCCTCGGCGTGGAACGTGACCGATGCCAGGCCCAGGTCGGCGTACAGCGGGGCCCAGCGATCGGCGTCGGCGATCATGAGGTGCGCGTCGATCGGAAGTGGGCTGACGGCCTGGAGCCGCTCGACGACCGGTAGCCCCAGAGTGAGGTTCGGCACGAAGTGGTTGTCCATGACATCGACGTGCACGGCGTCCGCCGTCGCGATGCGCGAGAGCTCCGCCTGAAGATTTGCGAAGTCCGCGGACAGGATGCTCGGGTGGATGCTGCAGCGGCTCACTCAGGACTCCTTGCTGGGTGCGTCGGTCGGGGCGCCCGCGTCGCGGCGCTTGCGGAAGAGGGCAAGGAACATCGCGTCCGTGCCATGGACGTGGGGCCAGAGCTGGGCGGTCCGCTCATGACCTGCGCCCAGCGGGCGGAGGGCGACCGCGTCGAGCGCCTCACCGGCGTCGAGCTCCTCGATGTCGGAGCGACGGCGCAGCGCGTCCTGTACGACGGCGATCGTTTCGGCCGGATGCGGGGAGCACGTCACGTAGCCGACGACGCCCCCCGGTGCGGCGGCGTCGATCGCCGCGTCGAGCAGCTCGCGCTGGAGCGGTGCAAGCCCGGCAAGGTCCTCAGGCGTCCGTCGCCACCGCGATTCCGGCCGACGCCGGAGCGCGCCCAGTCCGCTGCACGGCACGTCTGCTATCACGCGAGCGAACGTACCGCGGAGCTCCGGATCGAGTGTTCGGCCGTCCCCCGTGCGTACCGACCACGCCTCAGCGGGCACTGGCCGCAACGCCTGCCGGACGAGCTCCGCGCGGTGCTCGGCCGGTTCGTTCGCAAGCAGCACCGCCCCGCGCTCCGCTGCGAGGGCGCCGAGAAGAGCGGCTTTGCCGCCCGGGCCAGCGCACAGATCCAGCCAACGCTCGCCTGTTCCGGCGTCGAGGGCGTCCTCCCCGATGGGCGCAGCCGCGACCGCACGGGCAACCAGCTGCGAGCCCACGTCCTGGACGCGCACCGTACCGCTCCGCACGGAGGACCAACGGCCCAGATCGCCGCCAGAGGAGAGCGCGGAACCCTCGACCAGCTCCCCGGCTGCGGCCCCCTGCTCGAGTACCTCGTCCAGGTCGCCGATTCCGGGGAGAGCCACGAGGTTGACGACGGGGGCCGCGTTGTCGGCCTCGAGCAACGCGTCCATCTCGGAAGTCGGTCGCCCGTGGGCCGCGAGGGATTGGCGCAGGGCACGAACAATCCACACGGGGTGCGCGTGGCGGATCGCAGCCGCCTCCGTCTCGTCGGCCGTCGTCGTGAGCTCATCGAGCCACTCTTCGAGGCTCCGCTCGCTCACGCGGCGCAGCACGGCGTTCACCAGGGAACCGGGCCCGGCGCCGATCACGGCGCGCGTCAGGGCGACCGTCTGGTTCAGGGCCGCGTGGGGAGGAACGCGCATGGCCAGAAGCTGATGGGCTCCCAGACGCAGAGCGTCGAGCACACCGGGGTCGAGCCGGTCGAGCGGACGGTCGACACATCGGTCGAGAATCGCGTCGTACATCCCCTGGCCCCGGAGCGCCCCGTAGGCAAGCTCGGTCGCGAACGCGGCGTCCCGGCGGTCGAGCCGGTGGTGGCGGATGCGCACTGGGAGGACGAGGTTCGCGTACGCGTCGTCGCGGGAGACCGCGCGGAGCACCTCGAACGCGACGAGGCGCGCGGGGTCTGCCATCCGGGAGCGCTGGCTCGGTGCCTGTTGGCTGAAGCGCCGCGGGGCGGATCCTCCGCGGTTCCTCTCCCGGCCCTGGTCGTTCCGCCGTTCGCCCGCCGGTCGGCCACCCTGGTTCCTGCCTGCGTCGCGCTGGCCGCCGCTGCCGCGCCGTCCATCCGTCGGACCAGATCCCCCTGCCGTCATCCGAACCTCATTCCGTCCGTGTTCCACGCACCGCGAGCCCAGTCGGCGGCCGCCATCATCTTCTTCCCCGCGGGCTGCACGCGGGCCAGCTCGAGGGCGTGGGTCGCCGTGCCCACGAGAAGCACCTTGCCGTCCCAGGCGAGGACGCCGGGGGCGAGGCCCTCGACGTCTGGCCGGAGCCGTGGGGGCTCGAGCTTGATGCGCTCGCCATCGAGCACGGTCCACGCCCCGGGCTCCGGCGTCACCCCCCGCGCACGCCGTTCGAGCGCGCGGGCCGGCTGGCTCCAGTCGAGCCGACCGTCGTCGAGCGAGAGCTTGGGGGCATAGGTGGGCTCTCCCTCCTGCGGCCGTGGCGCCAGACTCCCGTCCACGATCCCCTCAAGCGTCCTCTTCAGGAGGCCGGCGCCGCTCTCGGCGAGTTCGGCGAGCAGCTCCCCCGCCGTCACGTCGGGTCGAGGGGTCACCGCCAGCGTTCCGTAGACCGGACCCGTGTCGAGGCCCTCTTCGAGTCGGAAAGTCGAGGCACCGACGACGTCGTCGCCGTGGATGAGCGAATGCTGAACAGGGGCGGCACCCCGCCACGCCGGGAGCAGCGAGAAGTGCAGGTTCACCCAGCCGCGGCGCGGTACCCCGAGCGCAGCCGGGGGAACGAGGCCCCCGTACGCGACGATCGCCGCTACGTCGGGGGCCAGCGCGGCGAGCTGGGACGTGACATCCGCGGTGATCCGCGAGGCCTTGATGATGGGCAGGCCGAGCTCTGCGGCCCGGACCGCGACGGGCGACGGCGTGAGGACACGTCTTCGTCCGATCGGGGCGTCCGGGCGGGTCAGGACCCCGACGAGCTCCAAGCCCGTGCTTCCGGTGTCTCCACCCTCCTCTCCGCTGGCGCGAAGGCCACCGGCGAGGCAGTCAAGGGACGGGACCGCGACCGCTGGCGTTCCAGCGAAGAGTACCCTCACGCGGTGGCCCCTGCCCCTCGCGGTGCGGGGGCGCCGAAGGAGCCGCCACCGAAGGACGCACCATTGCCGAACGCCGAGCCGACGTGGCTCGCGCGCTTCGTGACTGTCTGGCCCGCGACGCTCGAGTAGTCGAGAGCGCGGATGGCGCGCTGTGCCGCCCGGCGGTCATCCCCTTCCAGCCGGTCGACAAAGAGCACGCCGTCAAGGTGGTCGGTCTCGTGCTGGAAGGCTCTGGCCAGCATTCCCTCGGCCGCGATTTCCACGGGGTTGCCGTGCAGGTCGTAGCCGCGCGCCTGCACAGCACGGCGCCGCCGTACGGGGAACGCCACGCCCGGAATGCTCAGGCACCCCTCGACGACGTCCTCCTGGAAATCGTCCGAGAGCGTGAGGACGGGGTTCACGAGATGCCCCTGCTGGCCGTCGATCTGATAGGTGAACACCCGCTGCCCCACGCCAATCTGGGGGGCAGCGAGGCCCGCCCCGTCGACGTCCTCCATCGTCTCCATCATGTCCGCGACGAGACGCTCGAGTTCGGGCCCGAATTCGGTCACGGGGTCCGCGGGCGTGCGCAGCACGGGGTCGCCAATGATCCGGATGGGCAGGATGGCCATGGCGGGAGGAGCCTTTCGACGCGGGTGGAGGACTGCGCCAAGTCTAGTCGCCGGCGCCCGGCACAGAGGGCGGGGCCGCCACCGGCGTCGGCTGCGCGGGCAGCGGGACGCGCGGAGGTGGCGGAGGCAGCGGCAGAAGTGTGCGCCCGGCCGCAGCCACCTCGACCCGGGCCTCCCAGACGCGGCGAAGCCCGCAGAACGTGATCCAGTGGTGTCGGCGGACCTCGGGATTCACTCGGACAGCCGCGAACTCGGTCTCGCCCACTGCGACGGCCACGAGGAGTGGATCCTCTCCGTACTTCCAGGGCTCCCACTCGCCCGAGGCCGGGTCGACCACGCCCTCTTCGGCCTTCATGCCCGCAACGAGCTGCATCGCCACCTTCTCGTCGGGCGGCTTCACGCGGCCGTCTCGGGTCGTGCCCTTCGTCTTGTAGTCGATGAGGCAGATCCTCCCGTTGATCCGCGCCACGAGGTCCAGCGTTCCGGCGTAGCCCACGGACGCGTTCCACACCGTCTGCTCGGCCGCGATCGGCTCCACCCCGAAACTGTCCCACCACCGCTCGACACTCACGGCGAAGCCGTCCTCACCGTGGGAACGGAGGAGTTCGCGCGCTTCGGCGAGCTGGTGGGGGCGCCCGAGTTCACGGAGGGCCAGCTGCTCCGCGAACGCGTGGACGCGGTCGCCGCGCTGCGCGGCGGCCCGCGCATACTCCTCCGAGGCATCGACGGCGGTCCGAACGAGCTGCCGGATCCTCGCAGGGCTGTCGAGCGCTGTGCGCAGCTCGGGATGATCGGCGACGTGCCGCGCCGCCATGTAGCTGCGCCACCCGTCCAAGTCCAGTGGCTGCTGGGCGATGACAGTCGTGATGGAGGGGACGCTGGGATCGGCCGCAAGCGAGCGCCGATACATCCTGCCAAGACCGTCGGGAGACTGTGCGGCAAGGCCGGGAACTGTCATGGGGGAACCCTTTCACGCGGGTCCGACAATGTAGCGGGTCCGACTCTAGAAGCGCGTCTGTAGAAGCGCGACAGGAGAACTCGACAAAAGGACCCCTGGACGGAGTCCAGGGGTCCATCGGTGGGCGATACTGGGTTCGAACCAGTGACCTCTTCGGTGTGAACGAAGCGCGCTACCACTGCGCCAATCGCCCGTCCCGCCCGTCGCCGAGCGCTCTACGACTCTAGCCCACGGAACCGGCCGATCTCAAATTCCCTCCCGGAGCCCACTGCCGATCGCGACCCGGCCCTGCACCGAGAATTGCACGCCTGTGGTTCCTCTCCGTGGACGGCCTCGCGGTGCCCGTCGCGATTTGTGCAATGACCTCGGGTCCTATAGAGTCTTTACTCGTTGAAGCGCGGCCTGAGGGCTGGCCGAAGACCCGAGAATTTCACTGAAGAATCTGACTGAGAGTCTCACTGAACGGATCGGGTCCCGGAGGCACCGTGGCCACGCGAAAACCCTGCGGACGTAGCTCAGTTGGTAGAGCACCACCTTGCCAAGGTGGATGTCGCGAGTTCGAATCTCGTCGTCCGCTCGCAGGACACTGTCGGAAGCATCCTCAGGGATGCCAACACGGTGGGGTGGCCGAGAGGCGAGGCAGCGGCCTGCAAAGCCGTATACGCGGGTTCGAATCCCGTCCCCACCTCGGTGCAATCCTGATTCCCGGTTCCTCGGGATTCCGGGCGATTGGCGCAGCGGTAGCGCGCTTCCCTGACACGGAAGAGGTCACTGGTTCGATCCCAGTATCGCCCACGGAGAAGCTTTCGGGCTTCCCCTGCGGACGTAGCTCAGTTGGTAGAGCACCACCTTGCCAAGGTGGATGTCGCGAGTTCGAATCTCGTCGTCCGCTCTGTTCTTCTTAAGGGGAAAACGTTCCGATGGGGGCTCGTTCCCGGGGAGAAGAGCTTGGGCGATTGGCGCAGCGGTAGCGCGCTTCCCTGACACGGAAGAGGTCACTGGTTCGATCCCAGTATCGCCCAC
>NZ_DAIUJO010000148.1:0-7316 GCF_036848755.1 Sinomonas sp.
GGGGCGTTAGCCGTACCCGAAACGGTTGGGAGGGGCGTTAGCCGTACCCGAAACGACGACGACGGCGGCGGGCGGAGCATGAAGCCTCGCGTTAACCAAGCCTTCCCCTCGCGGTCACGCCGTTTCCGCCAGCCCGTCAAGGATGAGCGGAACCGTGGAAGCGTGAGGATCGCGATAGTCGCCGAATCGTTCCTGCCCCAGATGAACGGAGTGGTCCATTCGGTTCTGCGGGTCCTGGAGCACCTCCAGGAACGCGGAGACGACGTCCTCGTGATTGCCCCGGCGGGGGACGCGGGGGTTGGGCCGGAGTACGTGTCGGGGGCACTCGTCCAACGCCTTCCGTCGATGCCGATGGTTGGCTACTCGAAAGTCCGGGTCGCGTTCGGCGCCGTCCCCAAGGTCCGCCGCATCCTCAAGCGGTTCGCGCCCGACGTCGTGCATCTCGCCTCTCCGTTCGAACTCGGTTGGCGCGCCGTCCGCGCCGCACACAGCCTGGGCATTCCAACGGTGGCCGTGTATCAGACCGAAGTCCCCAGCTACGCCGCCCGGTACGGCGTGCCCTTCCTCGAGAACTGGGCGTGGGAGCGCGTCGAGAAGATTCACCTGCTCGCGGACCGCACCCTCGCGCCGTCGACCTTCGCGCTGAACCAGCTGCGCGGCCGCGGGATCTTCGACGTCGAACTCTGGCGCCGCGGCGTGGACACCCAGCGGTTCAACCCCGCGAAGCGCGACGACGCGTGGCGGGCGGCCGTCGCGCCCTCAGGTCGGGCTAGCGGGAGGCCGCGGAAGATCATCGGCTACGTGGGGCGGCTTGCGGCAGAGAAGCAGGTCGAGGATCTGCGCGTGCTCGCGGATCTTCCGGACACTCAGCTCGTGATCGTCGGCGACGGGCCGCTCCGCCCCACCCTCGAGGCCCAGCTGCCGTCCGCACACTTCGCGGGGTTCCAGGGCGGCGAAGACTTGGCACGCATGGTTGCGAGCTTCGACCTGTTCGTCCATCCCGGCGAGTTCGAGACGTTCTGCCAGACGGTCCAGGAAGCAATGGCCTCAGGGGTTCCGGTGGTGGCGACCGGGAGGGGAGGGCCGCTCGATCTCGTCGAGAACTCGAAGACCGGCTGGCTCTACACCCCTGGCCGTCTCGACGAACTGCGTTCGTACGTGCAGGACCTCATCGGCGACGACGCGAAGCGAGCCGCGTTCGCCGAGGCAGCCCTGCGCAGCGTCCAAGGCCGGACGTGGCCGTCGATCTGCGGGCAGCTCGTGGGCCATTACGACGACGTCATCGCGGCCCGCGCACCGCTCGCCGTGCGCTGAGCTCGGCCACGGGCTCGCCAATCCCGACTCGCCAATCCTCGAAAGGAACCACATGAAGATCTCGGTCATCGGATGCGGCTACCTCGGCGCCGTCCACGCCGCCACTCTCGCGTCGATGGGCCACGAGGTGGTGGGCGTCGACACTGATGCGGAGAAGGTGGGCCACCTTGCGCGCGGGTTCGCACCGTTCTTTGAGCCCGGCCTCGAGGAGCTCCTCGAGGACGGCCGCGGGACGGGCCGCCTCGCCTTCACAACGGAGATGGATCTCGTCGCCGGATGCGACGTCCACTTCCTCTGCGTCGGCACGCCTCAGTCGAAGACGAGCGAGGTCGCCGACCTGACGTACCTCGAGGCGGCCACCCGCTCGCTCGCGGCCCACGCCAGGGCGGGCTCCGTCGTCGTCGGCAAGTCCACGGTGCCCGTGGGGACGGTGCGCCACGTGCGGTCGTGGCTTGCGGGGACGGACGTCCAGCTGGCCTGGAATCCCGAGTTCCTGCGGCAGGGGACCGCCGTCAAGGACTCGCTCGTGCCGGATCGCCTCGTGTACGGGGTGGACGAGGCCGATGCCGCCGCCCCCGCCGTGCTCCGTGCGCTCGACGAGGTGTATGCGCCGCTCCTGCACGCGGGTGTACCGCGCCTCGTGTGCAGCTTCGCGACCGCGGAACTCATCAAGTCGGCGGCAAACGCATACCTCGCAACCAAGCTCTCGTACATCAACGCGATGGCGGAACTGTGCGACGCGGCCGGCGCGGACGTGACGCAGCTCGCCGCAGCGATGGGGCTCGACCCGCGCATCGGCCAGCGCTACCTCGCGGCAGGACTGGGCTTCGGCGGGGGCTGCCTCCCCAAGGACATCCGCTCGTTCCGTGCCCAGGCGCGGGAGCTCGACGTCGCCTCGGTGGACACCTGGATGGGCCTCGTCGACTCGATCAACGTGGGCCAACGGGCGCGGGTCGCGGAGATCGCCGCGGAGCTGTGCGGCGGCACGGTCGCCGGGCGGCGCGTTGCCGTCCTCGGCGCGGCGTTCAAGCCGGACACGGACGACATCCGCGACTCGCCCGCGCTCGACGTCGCGCTGCGGCTCGCCAGCGCCGGCGCGCACGTCGTCGTCACGGACCCGAAGGCCATCAACAACGCGTGGCTGCGCTACCCGCAGCTCCAGTTCGAAGCCGCACTCCGGAATGCCTGCGAAGGCGCCGACCTCGTGCTGCTCCTGACCGAGTGGGCCGAATACCGGACGCTCAACCCCCACGAGCTCGCCGAGATCGTCGCGGGGCGCGTGATGGTCGACGCGCGGAACGTCCTCGACCGCGACGTCTGGCGGGAGGCCGGGTGGACGGTCCACGGGCTGGGCACGGGGACGCAGGTGTCGGAGACGGCCCCGGCGCGATAGCGCACCTTTGCTCCGAGGGCGGACGTTTGCTCCGAGGGCGCACGTTTCCCCATGGGCAAACGTGCGCCCTCGCGCCAAACCTCACCTTTCGCCGCGCAAGCCCAAGGCTGTCGGGAGTGCGTGGGAGGATGGCATTGTGCCCCTCTCCCCCGCCGACGAGACCGGATCGCGCTCCGCGGACCTGCCAATGGTCGACGTCCACGGGCTTGTACGCGCCGTCGGCCCGACCACTCTCGCTCGGGCCACGGCCTACGCGCGCGGGGGGCACGTCCTGAGCTTCGACTGGAACGCTGAAAGCGGCGAGCTCAGCGCGGAAGTGCAGGGAAGCGAACCCGAGCCCTACGAGTGCCTCGTGCGCATCCGGCAGGCACCCGGACGCGACCTGTACGAGGGCGGCTGGTGCACGTGCCCGGTCGGGAGCGACTGCAAGCACATGCTCGCCGCGGTCCTCGCCGCCAACGAGCAGACGGTCCGCGCCCGCCTGGGCGTGGCCAGCCCCGCCGCGGCATCGCGGGCGAAGCAGCCAGCCTGGCGCAGCGCGCTTGCCGAGATCCTCGCGCCGGCCGGGTCACCTGCTGGTTCGGCCCGCCGGGCCGTCCTCGCGCTCCAGTTCGAACTCCGCGACCTCGACGCGCAGAAGCGAAAGAAGTACGGACTCGAATACGCACGGCAGCACCGGGAGGGCGTCAAGCTCGGCATCCGCCCGGTCAGCAAGGATCCGGGAACGGGGCGCTGGAATCGCGGGAGCCTCAGCTGGTCGACCTTCGGCCGCCGAGACTATGGGGGAAGCTTCGAGCCCACCCAGTTCCGGGTCCTCCAGCAGATCCAGCCGCTCCAGCTTGCGGATGGCGGCAACTATTGGCGCCCCAACGACCCATGGATCTACGTCGACGACTTCAACAGCCCCCTCTGGTGGACCGTTCTGAACGATGCTGCCGCCGCCGGAATCGAATTCGTCGGATCGAAGAGCACCGTGCAGATCCATGTGGCGCGGGTGGCGGAAGTGAGCGTCGACGTGCGGAAGGCGGACGACGGCGGGCTGTCAGTCGCGCCGTCGCTTGCCTTCGACGGCGAGGAGGTTCCGGCCTCGTCGGCCGGTCCGATCGGCGACCATGGGGCCTACGCCGCTCTGCGGAACGGCAAGGACGAGCTCATCGTGCTCGCCCCGGCGGCGCACCTTCTCACGGATCGCGAGCGGGCGCTGCTGCGGCAGCACGACCCGATCCTGATCCCAGAGCCGGATCGGGACGTGTTCTTCGGCGAGCTGTACCCGGATCTCGCGCGCAGCCTCGCTGTCGGGAGCAGCGATGGCAGCGTCGAGCTCCCGCCGATCGAGCCGCCGGTGCTTGTGCTCACAGCGACGTTCGAGCCGCGGGACCGGCTGCGCCTCGCATGGCATTGGGAGTACCGGACGGACGACGACGTGCGGCAGCTCCCGCTCTACGCGGCGCCTGGCGAGCGGCACGCGAGGGACGAGACGGCGGAAGCCGCCGTCGTCGCCCGTGTCGCGGACGCGCTCGAGGACAGCGCGCTCGGGCGCCGCGCCCTGGGTGACGCCACGCTCGCCGACCTCGACACGGCCGACTTCGCCGAGCGCACGCTCCCCGAGCTCAGAAAGGTCGAGGGGCTCGAGGTCGTGCTGCGGGGGGACAAGCCGGACTACCGGCGGCTCGACGGCGCGCCGGAGCTCGTGCTGAGCGCGGTCGAAAGCGAGAAGCGGGACTGGTTCGACCTCGGACTCATGATCACGGTCGAGGGCCGGCAGGTCGCGTTCCAGGACGTCTTCGTGGCGCTCGCGCGAGGGCGCACGAAGATCATGCTTCCGGACAAGTCGTGGTTCAGGATCGACACACCGGAGATCCTGCGCCTCAAGGAGATCATCGATGCCTCCCACGAGCTGCGCGAGTGGAAGGCCGAGGGCGGGGCGCCGAAGCCGCCGCGGCTGAGTCTGTACCAAGCTGGCCTATGGGACGAGATCGCCGAGCTCGCGGGTGAGACCATCGAGCCACCGCGCTGGCGGCAGACGGTGCGAGGGCTCCTCGAGCCCGACGCCCTCGACCCGGTCCCAGTCCCGGCGGGCCTCGCCGCAGAGCTGCGCCCGTACCAGCACGAGGGGTTCGAGTGGCTCGCGTTCCTGTGGCGGCACGGCCTCGGGGGCGTCCTCGCCGACGACATGGGCCTCGGAAAGACGCTTCAGACGCTCGCACTGCTGCTCCACGCGCGAGAAACGGGGGGCCCCGAGGGCGCCGCGTCCGACGGCGAACCGTCGCCGTTCCTCGTCGTCGCGCCGACGTCGGTGGTGCCGAACTGGGCCGCCGAAGCCGAACGCTTCGCTCCGTCGCTGCGGACGGTGGCCGTCACGGATACCCAGGGCGCCGCCGGCCTGCCGCTCTCGGAAGCAGTGGCCGGGGCCGACGTCGTGATCACGAGCTACGCCCTCTTCCGCCTCGACGCGGACGCCTACTCCGGCCTCGCCTGGGACGGCCTCATCATGGACGAGGCGCAGTTCCTCAAGAATCGCGCCACGAAGGCCCACCAATTCGCGCGCGACCTCGAGACGCCGTTCAAGCTCGCCCTGACCGGCACGCCCCTCGAGAACAACCTCATGGAGCTCTGGTCGCTCTTCGCGATCGTGGCCCCGGGCCTCTTTCCAGGTTCCAGCGTGTTCGCGCAGGACTTCGCGCGCCCGATCGAGAAGAACGGCGACGCCAAGCGCCTCGCCCAGCTTCGTCGGCGCGTGCGGCCCCTCATGCTCCGCCGCACGAAGGAGGCCGTCGCGTCCGAGCTTCCGGAGAAGATCGAGCAACGGCTCGAGGTCGACCTCGCGCCGAAGCACCGTCGGCTCTACGAGCAGTACCTCCAGCGGGAACGCGAGAAGGTTCTCGGCCTCGTCGAGGACCTCGATCGCAACCGGTTCATCGTCTTCCGGTCGCTCACGCTCCTGCGCCTCATGGCTCTGGACCCCTCGCTCGTCGACCCTGCGCTCGATGGCGTCTCCCCGGCCAAGCTCGATGTCCTGCTCGAGCAGCTCGACGACGTCATCGCGGAGGGCCACCGGGCGCTCGTGTTCAGCCAGTTCACCTCGTTCCTCCGCAAGGCCGCCGAACGGCTCGATGCCGCGGGGATCCCGTACGCGTATCTGGACGGATCGACGAAGCGGCGCGGCGACGTCGTCCGCTCGTTCAAGGAAGGCGAGGCGCCCGTCTTCCTCATCTCGCTCAAGGCCGGGGGCTTCGGTCTCAACCTGACCGAGGCCGACTACTGCTTCCTCCTCGACCCGTGGTGGAATCCCGCTGCTGAGGCGCAGGCGGTGGACCGCGCGCACCGCATCGGCCAGGAGCGCGCCGTCATGACGTACCGGCTCGTCGCGAGGGGGACGATCGAGGAGAAGGTCATGCAGCTCAAGGAGAAGAAGGCCGCGCTCTTCACGTCGGTCATGGACGACGACGCGATGTTCTCCTCGGCGCTCACTGCGGAAGATGTTCGAAGCCTCATCGAGTAAGCGCCCATCACGATTTGGCAACGAAGAATCTGTACTCTAGGGTAGGTCAAGGTTCGATAACGGACCGCCCGACCCAGCGGGCACAACGCCGAGGCCCCACGCGCCGTCGGCTGCATATGCCGGGTACTGCCGTCCACCGCTCGCCGCCGTTTGCGCAGTCACCATCGTCCTGACCTCAAACTGTCAGGGACCGGCGGCGCACAACGACTTCCGGGGACGGAACGAGTGCCGGTGGAGTCCCGAGCATCTGAGAACCCATGAAGAAGACCTTCAAAACTGCTGCACGTCGTTCTCTCGCCTTTGCCGCCATCTCCGGTGCTGCCATCGGCGGCGCCGCACTCGCGGCCCCTGCTGCCAACGCGGCCAGCACGTCCACGTGGGACTCGATCGCCCAGTGCGAGTCGGGCGGCAACTGGGCCATCAACACCGGCAACGGTTACTATGGCGGCCTCCAGTTCACCCTGAGCACCTGGCAGGCCTACGGCGGGACCGGGATGCCGAATCAGGCGTCCCCGGCCACTCAGATCTCTGTCGCCGAGCGCGTTCTCGCGAGCCAGGGTTGGGGCGCATGGCCCGCCTGCTCCGCGAAGCTCGGCCTCTACGGCACGGCTGGCGCCAACCCGACGCCTGTTCAGGTGACCCCGGCCCAGGCCGCTCCGGTGCAGGCTGCGCCTGTGCAGGCTGCGCCCAAGGCCGCCGTCGCCCCGCAGGCTGCGCCGGTCCAGGCCGCCCCGGTCCAGGCCGCTCCGCGCCACGTCGCTCAGGTTCCCGTCTCGGGCCAGACCTACACGGTCAAGACTGGCGACACCCTCAGCGCCATCGCTCAGCAGCTCGGTGTGACCGGCGGTTGGGAGAGCCTGGCCGACGCCAACGCGAGCGTCATCGCGAACCCGAACCTGATCTTCCCCGGCCAGGTTCTCCAGCTCCCGGCCAAGTAAGTAAGACCAGCCGACACAGGCTTCGGTCCGGTCACTCATCGGGCCCGGGCCGACGGCGCCCCAGCGCCCCCTGCGAACGCCGCACCGGCCGCGCACGTCTTCGGACGGACGCGGCCGGTGCGGCGTTCGCTGTCTTCGGGTTTCGGGGTTCGGGGTTCGGGCGGTTTCG
>NZ_DAIUJO010000149.1:0-7177 GCF_036848755.1 Sinomonas sp.
CGGCGCGTGGGAGAATAGTAGCCGACTCACCAAGGCCGGGCGACGCGAGGGGACAGATGACACGGCAACTCTTCGGAGCGCAAGGGACGCTCCTTCCAGACGGAACGCGCCTCGTGCGCGAAACGATCCTCGAAGCCGGGCAGCGGCTCGCCCTCGCCGCCGACCATGCGGTGCTCGAGCGAATGAAGTCGCACCGCAAGCTCGCGAGAGCCGTCAACGTCGCAAGCCGGGCCCTCGTCGTCGTCATCGGCCTCGTGCTCGCCTACGTCGTCGTCACGAACCGGATCAGCCTTGCCGCCGCGGGGATCTTCGCCGTCGTGCTCCTTTTCGTCCCGGATCTCTTCCGGCGGGTCGACGCCTTCCTGACGGCGCTCAGGAATCGCGCTGTGGCCGGCCTCGTCATGGCGGAGGCGTTCTTCGACCATGCGGGGACGCACCTGCAGGCGCTTTCGCGTGAGGAGCAGCTGTTCCGCTATCTGGCGCTGCTGGTGAGCGGCGAGGTCTCCTTCGGGCGGCAGCGGATCCGCCTCGTGGGCGAGGCGGACGGGAGCGCCCGTCTGCTCACGGTCACGGCGTAGGCGTAGGGGCCAGCCCTCTCAGCCGGCCCCTCGCTCAGCCCTTCCGCCAGTCGTCGCTCGTGATGTGGGAGCCCCCCTGAGGCCCCATCTGGAGCATGCCGCCGTCGACTGACCACGACGCACCGGTGACGTAGCTCGACGCGGGCGAGGCGAGGAATGCAATGACCGCAGCGACCTCGCGCGCGTCTCCCGGGCGCCCAAGCGGCACCCCGGGGCGGGCGACGCCGTGCGGGTCCTTGTCCTCTTGGCCGGTCATCGGGGTGGCGATCTCGCCTGGCGCAACCGAGTTCGCCGTGATGCCATGCTCGCCCAGTTCGAGGGCGATCGTCTTCATGAGGCCGCCGAGGCCGTGCTTCGCGGCGTCGTAGGCGGAGGAGCCGACACGGGGCTGATGCTCATGCACGCTCGTCACGGCGATGAGGCGCCCGCCGTTGCCTGCCTGCACCATGTGGCGTGCCGCCCTCTGCAGGCACACGAACGCGCCGTCGAGGTCGGTAGCCACAATGTGGCGCCAGCGATCGTAATCCATGTCGAGGAACGGTTCGTTCGCACCCGTGCCAGCGTTGTTCACGAAGACGTCGAGGCCGCCGAGCTGTGCCACAAGGTCGTCGACCACGCCGCCGCAGGCCGGCGCGTCGGCGACGTCCAGCTTGGCAACATACGCCTTCCGACCCTGCTGGCGGACCTCGTCCGCTGTCTCTTGGGCGCCCTTCTCGTCTGAATGCCATGTGATGCCCACGTCCATCCCCGCTGCCGCGAGGGCGACGGCGGTCGCTTGGCCGATCCCCGAATCGGAGCCTGTGACGATGGCGGCGCGCGGTTCGAAACTCATTGCTTCTCCTTTCGATGGGCCCGACCGGCGGAGGTCCGCCCGACGGTTGCTGGGACACCCAAGGGGTACCCCGGACAGCCGTCTTGACGCACGGTGGGTGTTCTGGTGTGAAGCCGTCCTCGCCGCGTTGGAGCGAGCCTCAGGGCACCGACTACCAGTCGTGGATCGAGCCGTCGAGGCGGCGGTTCACCGGAAGGTACTTGGGAGCGAACGGAAAGCGGGCGGCGGCCTCTTCGTTGAACTCCACGCCGAGTCCGGGCTGAGTGCCCGGATGCATGTAGCCGTCCTCGAAGGTGTACGACGACGAGAACACCTCGTTCGCCGGGTCGCGGTGGCCCATGTACTCCTGGATGCCGAAGTTCGGGATGCTCAGGTCCACATGGAGGGCCGCGGCGAACGAGACAGGGGACAGGTCGCCCGCGCCGTGCGAACCGGACCGGACCCCATACAGGTCGGCGAGGGAGAAGATCCGGCGCAAGTGGGTGACGCCGCCCGCATGCGAGACGGAAGCGCGGACATAGTCGATGAGCCGCTCCGTGATGAGCTGCTGGCAGTCCCAGATCGAGTTGAAGACCTCGCCGACGGCGATCGGCGTCGTCGTATGCTGGCGGATCAGGCGGAAGGCGCTCTGGTCCTCGGCGGGCGTCGGGTCCTCGATCCAGAACGGGCGGTAGGGCTCGAGGGACGCGCCGAGGCGGCCCGCCTCGATCGGCGTCAGGCGATGGTGCACGTCGTGGAGCATGTGCACCTTGTAGCCGAACTCCTCGCGCAGGTGCGCCATCATGGTCGGCGCGAAGTCGAGGTAAGCCGTCGTCTCCCACGTGTCCTCCTGCGGGACAGCGCCGCTGGCGGGCTCGTAGAGCTTCCCGTCAGCGGGCGCGATTCCGTAGGTCTTCTCGATCCCGGGGATGGCGGCTTGGGCGCGGATGGCCTTGTAGCCGAGGTCGAGGTGGTGCTGGAAGTCGGCGCTCAGATCCTCGAGCGTGGCGCCGCTCGCGTGGCCGTACACCATGACCCCCTCGCGGGCGGCCCCGCCGAGCAGCTCGTAGACGGGCATTCCTGCGGCCTTGCCCTTGATGTCCCAGAGGGCGACGTCGACCGCGGCGATCGCAGTCATGGTCACCGGCCCGCGCCGCCAGTACGCGCCCTTGTAGAAGTATTGCCACGTGTCCTCGATCCGGCGCGCGTCACGGCCGACGAGGAGCGGGCACACGTGGTCACGGAGGTACGAGGCGACGGCGAGCTCACGCCCGTTCAGAGTCGCATCGCCAATGCCGGTGATGCCGTCTTCGGTCTCGATGACGAGCGTGACGTAGTTTCGGCCAGGGGAGGAAACGGCAACGCGGGCGTCGGTGATCTTCACGGGACAGTCCTTCTGGGTCTGATTCTTCTCGGGGTGTCTAAACTGCGTCCTCGAGCCGGACGAGGTCACGGCCGCGAACCTCGGGGCCGACGGCCGCCGCAATGAGCGTCACGGCGCTGTAGCCGATGAGCATTGCGGCAAGGGGCCACCACTGGCCTGTGACTGCGGTGAGGGTCGCGGCGAGGACCGGGCCGATCGCCGTGGTGAGGATGCCGCCGATCTCCTTGGCGAGCGCTAGTTGGGTGAAGCGGGTTCGGGCGCCGAAGAACTCTGCCATCGTGACGCTCTCCATCGCGAAGAGGCTCAGCACTCCGAGGTTGAGGCCGATGATCATGCCGAGCGTGATGAGCGCGGGATTGCCGCTCGTGATCATGAGCATCATCGGGACCGCGAACAGGATCGTGAGCGAGCTCAGGACCATGTAGAGCCGACGACGGCCGAACTTGTCGCCGAGCCAGCCGACGAACGGCACGGTCGCGAAGCCGAGGAGCGAGCCGTACATGATCGAGGCCGTTCCGATGGTCTTGTCCGCAAGGAGCACGGTTGCGAGGTATCCGACGAGGAACGTCTGGACGAGCCCGGAGTTGCCGGCCTGGCCGAAGCGGAGCCCGAGCGCGATGAGGAAGGCCTTGCCCTTCTTCTGGTGAAGGGCCCGTTCGAGGATGCCCTCAGGCTGGTCCTCGCGCTGGTCCTTGGTCCGAGCCGTCATCTCGGACCGCGAGAGGGCGATGCCGTCGACGACGTCGGCGCGGTGCTCGAAGACGGGGCTCTCCCTCAGCGATCGGCGGATCCAGACGGCGAAGAGCATCACGAGGAAGCTTGCTAGGAAGGGGACGCGCCATCCCCATGAGAGCAGCTGGTCGTTCGGAAGGGTGCTCACGAGGAGCGCCCACAGGCCCGATGCTGCGAGGGTTCCCGAGTTTGTCCCGAGCGAGACAAGCGATGAGATGAGGCCGCGGCGCTTGGCCGGGGCGTACTCCGCCAGCATGACCGACGCCCCGGCGATTTCGGCGCCGGCTCCGAATCCCTGGACGAGCCGCAGGGCGACGAGCAGGATCGGCGCCCAGATGCCGATCATCCCGTAAGTCGGCAGGACCCCGATGAGCGTTGTCGAAGCGCCCATGAGGGCGATCGTGAGGAAGAGGACCCTCTTGCGGCCGATCCTGTCTCCCATGCGGCCGAAGTAGACGGCTCCCACGAGGCGCGCCACGTACCCGACACCGTATGTCGCCATCGCGGCGATCAGGCCGATCAGCGGGCTGACGTCAGGGAAGAAGATCTTGTTGAAGACGATTGCTGCGGCGAGCGAATACAGCTGGAAGTCCATGAACTCCATGGCCGTCCCGAGCCAGCCGGAGACGGCAGCCTTTGCGAGTTCGCTCGTGCTTGTCCTGGTGGAGCTTGAATCGGGCTTGAGGCTGGATTCGGGTTCGACCCTCGGTCGTGGGGACGTGGAGTTCTCGGACATCTCTGCTCCTTTGCAGCGACTGGGGCTTGTCGGTGCCCGGTGCGAACACACCGACACCACTACCATACAAGTACTGCCATGCTAGATGTCAAAGTGCGGCCGGGCCTCTTCGGGGAGGAGGCACGGAAAAGGGCGGAGCCAGGGTGGCAGTTGGCCGGGGGCCGGGGCGCCTCAGCGCTCGTCGCGTCCGAGCCGCTTCAGGTACGTGTCGACGTCGTACGGGTTGCCTTTGTCCTCGTCCCGAGGGCCAGGCGCGGGCGAGCCGGGAAACTCAGGCAAGGCTCCGCCGTCGTACTCTTCCTGGGTCGCCGGCATCTCGGGCCGCGGACGGCGGTACTGACGGTTCTCGAAGGTCTGCCGCCGTTGGCGCCGAGCCGCGGAGAGCCCGAAGCCCATGAGGATGAGCAGCACTACGGGCATGCCGTCGGCTCGCCCGAGGGAGAGGATCACGATGAAGAGAAGCGCGATGGCGAGCCACTTCCCGCTGATGGCGAGCACATTCATGGCCCAGCTGTCCCTGCCGCGGCGCCACAGGGGGCGGGGATCGACGTTGAGCGCGGCCAGGATCCGCTCTGCCTGACCCACCGTGAGGCCGCGCAGGCTCGGCCGTGTGCCTGTCTCCTGGCGGACGGCGGCGCGGACGTAGTCGATCTGGTACGGCAGGGCGGGTGGTGTTCCGTCGGGCGCCAGGAGCTCGCGCCACCGGTCCGTCGCCTGCGGGGAGACAACGCCGAGCCCGGCGTCGTGGACGTGGGTGGGCTGCTCTTGCTGAACGGGCTGGCGAGAAGTTGGCTGCTGCGCCCACCGTGCGCCGGAGCGGAGCTGCTGGGGGCGGCGCCGTGCGGAGGCCGACGGCGGCGATGCAGGCGCCGCTGCTATGGTGCGCTCCGAGGTGGCCGCCGGGAAGCGCCGGGAGCTCTTGGGGTTGCGGTAGTGGAACCGTGCCACGCCAGGCCCTCCTCTCGCTATCCCATTCTAGGCTCGTGCCGCTCGGCCGGCCGCGGCGTCAGGGCCCAGATCCTGAGGAGTCATTCGAAGCGGGAGGCATCCCCTGCACCCCGGCGTGCCACTTCCGCGTAGCCATTGGAGAAGTCGATCACCGTGGTCGGCTCTGTCCCGCAGTCGCCAGCGTCGACGACCGCGTCGAGCGCGTTGTCGAGCCGGTCCTTGATGTCCCAGCCATCGATGAGGGGGTCCTCGTCCCCGGGCAGGAGCAGGGTGGAAGAGAGGATCGGCTCTCCCAGTTCCGCGACGAGTGATCGGACGACGTTATTGTCGGGAATGCGCACGCCCACCGTCTTCTTCTTCGGATGCAGCATGCGGCGTGGAACTTCCCGGGTCGCGGGAAGGATGAAGGTGTAGGGGCCGGGCGTCACGCTCTTGATGGCTCGAAACACGTCGTTGTCGATGTTCACGAGCTGGCCGAGTTGGGCGAAGTCGCGGCACACGAGGGTGAAGTGGTGCTTGTCGTCGAGTCGGCGGATCTGCCGGATCCGATTGAGCGCTTCCCTGTTGCCCATCTGGGCGCCGAGGGCGTAGCACGAGTCCGTGGGATAGGCGATGAGCCCTCCCTCCTGAAGAATCCGCACGATCTGGCCGATCAGGCGGGGCTGGGGATCCACCGGGTGGACGTCGAAGTAGCGCGCCATCCTCCGAGCCTACGCGGATTCCCGGCACGCCGGAGCCGCGTCCTTATTTTGTCGGACGGGCAATTTAGCCTCGATACATGAGCGCACTTGCTGTTGAAGAACTCGAATTGCACCGACTCGTCGATCGCTCCCGGGCCGCGTCGGAAGACACGTGCGTGGACTGCGGGGCGGGACTTGCCGAAGCCGAGGAGCGCCGCTGCGCCAATTGCGCCGACCTCGCCGCCCACGCGGAATGCAGGGATTGCGGCCGGGTTCTCCGCGACGCGGACCTCGATGCAGGGGCATGCACTGACTGCCTGGCCTGACCTGGGCGCTGCCCCGCGGGGCGACGCCCCCATGGGAGAGGCGGCTGGCCCCGGAACGGTAGGGTAGGAGGGCGCATTCGGCGCGAATCCGCAGGTCAGAGGAGGATCCGGCCGGATGATGGGCCCTCACCACGCCGCGTGTGGCGCCGCAGCCTGGGTTGCTGTCACAACCCGGGTTCACCTTGACCTCACACCGCTGACGTCGCTTCTGGGGTGGGCTCCTGCGAGCTTCGACTTCGGTTGGCCCCTCCTGCACGCTTCGCCGCTCGGCGCCGTCGCCGGTGCCCTCGTGACGGCAGGCGCGGCACTGCTCCCGGATGCCGATCATCCGAGTGCGACGATCGCCCATTCCCTCCCCCCGATATCCCGGCCGATCTGCGCGGGGATCGGCGCCGTGGCAGGCGGGCACCGCAATGGAACGCACTCCCTGCTCGGGATTGCCGTCTTCACGGCGATAGCATGGGCCGCCGGCCACTGGACGGTGGAGGCTCCCGCAGTCGGGACGCTCCATCTCGGAGCGGGCATTGTGTCGCTCCTGCTCGTCGCCTTCGCGGCAAAGGTCCTAGGGGTCTTCCCGGAGGGTGTACGCCGGATTCCGTGGTTGGTCGCGGTGCCCCTTGCGGCGTTCATCGCCGTCTTCGCACCCCGCGAGCAGAACTGGTTCCCCCTCGCCGTCGCCCTGGGGTCCGCCGCCCACATCGCGGGGGACATGCTCACGACGGGCGGCTGCAACCTCCTGTGGCCGATCGCGATTCGACGACCCCGGCGCCTCTCGCGGGTCCCGGTGCTTTCGTGGATGTGGCGGCCGGGAGGGCACGTTTCGTTTCCGGTCCTCGGAGATGCGGGCTCATGGAGGGAATGGCTCATGCTGGTGCCGGTCAGCTGCTACGCACTTGCCGGCGTTGGGGGATCCGTCTGGGCCCTCGGACGAGCCGGCGCGGCGGCAGTCGCCGTCTGGGCAGCGGGCTGATCAGAGGGACGC
>NZ_DAIUJO010000150.1:0-7164 GCF_036848755.1 Sinomonas sp.
GACAATCCCACCGGAACGGTTGCGAGCGAAGCAGCCGTGCGTGAGGTCTGCCGGATCGCCGAGAAGTACGAGCTCGCGGTCATCTCCGACGAGATCTATGCCCAGACAGTGCACTCAGGCAGGACGGCGCCCTCCGCGACCGCATACCTGGAGTCGCGCACGATTGTCACTACCGGCCTGTCCAAGTCCTTGGCTTTGGGCGGATGGCGCATCGGTTTCGCCCGCGTCCCCAGCAACGGGTGGGGGCACCAGGTGCTGCAGGACATGGTCGGCATCGCGAGCGAGGTATGGTCAAGCCTCGCCGCCCCGATGCAGGCGGTCGCTGCCTATGTCCTTTCCGAGCCGGACGCAGTCAGCAAGCACATCCGACTCTCCACCCGTCTGCATGCTGCCGTCGCCAACGCCGTGTACGAAGAGTTCCTCGCTGTCGGCGCCCAGTGCCGTCGGCCCGAAGCCGGGTTCTACATCTATCCCGACTTCGAACCGATCCGCGCCGCCCTGGCCCGCAAGGGCATCCGGACCGGGGAGGAGCTCGCTTCGGTCCTCCTTGACCAGTACGCCGTCGGCGTCCTCCCGGGGGCAGCCTTCGGCGACGACCCGTCGGCACTCCGGGCGCGAGTGGCCACCAGCCTGCTCTACGGCACGAGCGAGCAGCAGCGTTGGGAGGCGCTCCGCGCCGAGGACCCGCTCCAGCTGCCGTGGATCGCAGCCTCCCTGGCGCAACTCCGCTCCGCCCTCGGCGAGCTCGCCTCCTGAACCCGCGTCCCGAGAGGCATCGGGGGCGCCCCTCCCCGCAACTACAATTGCGGCGAGGGCCGCATCCGTTGCGTTCCAGAGGAAGGGGCCAGCGCCTTTGGCTGCAGCGACTTACGAGGAGCTCCGAGCCGAGCTCCAGGAGCGCATGCCCGGTCTCGCTCCGGGCCAGCGGCGGATCGCGACCGTCGTCCTTTCCGATCCGGAGGGAACCGCGCTGCGCAGCATCGCCGAGACCGCCAAGGTGGCGGGCGTCAACCAGTCCTCGCTGGTCAGGTTCGCCACAATGTTCGGGCTCAAAGGGTATCCGGCCCTCGTGCGGCTGTGCCGCGAGCACCTCTCCGGCCAGGCCAACCTCGTCTCGCGCTTCGAACGCGCCCAGCAGCACACGGGGCAGCAGTCGCTCTTCGCCGCCGTGCTCGAGCACGAGAAGGACAACCTCACCCGCACGTACGCCCGCATCTCCCAGGCGGAATGGGACAACGCAGTCAAGACTTTGGCGGAGGCGTCGGCCGTCTACGTCATGGGCCTGAGGAAATGTGCCCCCATCGCCCAGCTGCTGGGCTACCTGCTCAGACTCGTGCGCCGTCGCGTGGAGCAGATCTCCCCCTCGGCGGGCATGTTCGTCGACCAGCTCCGCGACCTCGATCCCGAGGGGGTGTTCGTAGCCATCTCGATCCGCCGCTACACAGCCGACACGGTCCGCGCCCTCGAACATGCCAGAGACCGCGGCCTTGCGACGATCGCCCTCACGGATGACCCGGCTTCGCCCCTCGCCCGCCTTGCCGACACGACGTTCTTCGTAGAAACCGAGGGAGTGACAATACTGCGCTCGCTGTCGGTGTTCACGTCAGTCGCCCAGACCTTGGCCACGGCCGTCGCGCTGCATACCGGCGCCCGGAGCCGCCAAGAGCTTCTGGTCGACGAGCAGCTGCTGGCGGACTTCCACGTCTACTACGAGGACTGAACCGGCCGCTCTCCCAGGCGTCCGCACGCAAAGCCTGTTCGTCCCAGTGGACCGAGGCATCCCACTTCCCCGCCGCCGAGCGCGCGGAGCAGAATGAGGCGCATGCGTCCATTCCTGCTCCTCGCCTCGCGCGACCACGACGTCGTTGCCGACGACGAGTACCGCGCCTTCTGCGAATACGGCGGCCTCGCTCCGGACGAACTCCGGCGGGTGCGCGCCGAGGCGGGCCCTCTCCCGGAGATCGAACTCGAGGAGTTCTCGGGCGTGATCCTCGGTGGCAGCCCGTTCACAGCCTCGGATCCGGTGGAGGAGAAGAGCGCCGATCAGCTCCGTGTCGAGGCCGAGATCGGCAAGCTCCTCGACCGCATCGTCGACGAGGACTTCCCGTTCTTCGGCGCCTGCTACGGCGTCGGGCTGCTCGGACAGCACGAGGGCGCGGTAGTGGACCGCCGTTTCGGCGAGCCCGTCGGCCCGGTGCGGGTGAGGCTGAGCCCGGCCGGGCTCGTCGATCCTCTCTGCGCGGGCCTGCAGCCTTCCTTCGACGCTTTCGTCGGTCACAAAGAGGCCGTGCGAACGCTCCCGTCGAACGCCGCGTTGCTCGCGGGTTCGGCGAACTGCCCTGTCCAGATGTTCCGCTTCAAACGCAACCTCTATGCGACCCAGTTCCATCCCGAGCTCGATCTCCCCGGCCTCGAACGCCGCATCGATGCCTACCGGCATTCGGGTTACTTCCATCCGGACGAGGCGGACGCAGTCAAACAGCGGGCGCGGGAAGCCCACGTGTACGAACCGCAGCGGATCCTGCGGAACTTTGTGGAGCGCTACGCCCGCTGACGTGCCGACGCCGCGCCGAGGGCCGCTGGCTAGACTCGGCTCATGCCTACCGCTGCCCATCGCCATGCCCAGGATCTCGGCCGCTTCGTCGTCGCCTCGCCGTCGAGCTTCCACGCAGCGAACGACGGCGCGCGCCGCCTGGCGGAGGTCGGGTTCCGAGTTCTCTCCGAGACCGAGGAATGGCCGACGGAGCCTGGCGGCTACGCGGTGGTGCGCGACGGCGCGCTCATTGCGTGGATTGTGCCCGACGGCGCGGGCCCCCTCACACCGTTCCGGATTGTCGGTGCGCACACCGATTCGCCGTCGTTCAAGCTCAAACCCCAGCCGACCACAGGGGCGTTCGGCTGGCTTCAGGCCGGAGTCGAGGTCTACGGCGGCCCGATGCTCAACTCGTGGCTTGACCGGGAGCTGCGGCTCGCGGGACGGGTGGTGACGGTCGACGGCGGCGAGCACCTCGTCGCGACCGGCCCCCTCTTGCGCTTCCCCCAGCTCGCGATCCACCTCGACCGCTCGGTCAACGACGGACTCAAACTCGACCGGCAGCGCCACATGAACCCCGTGTGGGGCCTGGGCGATGCGGGGGCAGCCGACCTGCTCGGCGTCGTCGCGCGTGAGGCCGGGGTCGATCCCGGGCTCGTGGGCGGGTATGACCTCGTGGTCGCGGATGCGCAGGAGCCAGCCGTCTTCGGAGCCGAGGGCGAGTTCTTCGCCTCCGGCCGGCTCGACAACCTGTCGTCGGTCCACGCCGGGCTCACGGCGCTCGCCCGGGTGTTCGAGGAGACGGGCGAGTGGTCAGGCGATCCTGTCATCCCGGTCCTTGCCGCGTTCGACCACGAGGAGGTCGGCTCCTCGACACGTTCCGGGGCATCCGGGCCCTTCCTCGAGGACGTCCTGGCACGCGTCGGCGAGGGACTCGGCGCGACGGCGACCGACCGCCGTCGTGCTTTCGCCGCGTCCTGGCACGTGTCCGCGGACGCCGGGCACGCGATCCACCCGAACTATCCCGAGAAGCATGATCCGGCGAACCGACCGGTGCTCAACGGCGGACCGCTGCTCAAGATCAACGCCCAGCAGCGGTACGCGACCGACGCTGCCGGCGCGGCCCTCTGGGCACGGCTCTGCGCGGAGGCCGAGGTGCCGTATCAGGAGTTCGTCTCGAACAACGGCGTTCCGTGCGGCTCCACCATCGGCCCGCTCACGGCGACCCGGCTCGGAATCCGGACCGTGGACGTGGGCGTTCCGCTTCTTTCGATGCACTCGGCGCGAGAGCTCGCGGGCGTGCAGGACCCGTGGCGGCTCGCGCTCGTTGCGGAACGCTTCTTCGTCAGCTGACGCTCAGCCGCTCTGGGTGGCGAGCCCGATGACGAGGTTGATCGTCGCGGCGAGGATGACGGTCGAGAAGACGTAGCCGAGGATGCCCTGCTTGAGCGCCTCGATGCGGATCTGAGTGGTGGTCAGGTTGGTATCCGAAACCTGGAACGTCATTCCCAGGGTGAAGCCGAGGTAGGCGAAGTCGGTGTACTTGGGAGGCTGCTCCTGGTTGAACTCGACGCCTCGGCCGGGGGTTCGCGCGTAGTAGACCTCTGCGTAGCGCAGGATGAAGATCGTGTGCAGCAGGAGCCAGGATGCCGCGACGACGAGGACCGCGAGCAGGGCCAGGATCACCTTCGCCGCACCCTTGGCCTGGTTCCCCGAGACCATGACCATGACGACGGCGCCGATTGCGGCCACGTTCGCGCACAGGATGAGCAGGTCCCGGGTCCCCCGGCGCGGATCCTCTTGGCGGGCATGGTTTCTGGTCTCCTCCGCATTCATCGGAAGGATCCTCGACAGGACCCAGATGTCGTAGAGGAGAGCCGCCGCGCCCCAGCCTGCGGCGGGAGCATGCCACCACGAGGAGAAGAGGCCGGTGAGGACGGCCGCGACAACGCCGACCGCGAGCATCGTCCACATGCGGCGGCTGGCTGAAACGGCTCGGGTCGAGCGGGTCGAAGCGGGCTGTGACGTCATGAGGCGATCCTCCCATTGGCCCTTGACGAGCCCTGACTGTTCCTCCACATGGACTACGACGGCGTGTCGTCCACAGCACGCCAGCGAAGGACCGACGACGACGCGCTGCGGCTATAGCGTGGTGGTCACCGGAAGGGGAGGGTAGGTCCGGCAGGGTCACCGGCTGGGATCCGGTAACATAGTGAAGTCTGTGCTGCGGCCGGGTGGTAGAAGCCCGTCGGGCGCAGACGAACGCAAATGAACCTCCTGTTGCGGAGAGACCGCAACCGCTTAGCCCAAAGGAGGTGGGTTCACACATGCGTGCTTACGAACTGATGGTCCTCATCGATCCCGAGGTCGACGAGCGCACCGTGCAGCCGTCGCTGGACAAGTTCCTGAGTGTGATCACCACCGACGGTGGAACCGTCGACAAGGTGGACATCTGGGGTCGTCGTCGTCTGGCCTACGAGATCAAGAAGAAGAACGAGGCCATCTACGCCGTCGTCAACTTCACTGCTGAGCCCGCTACGGCCCAGGAGCTTGATCGTCAGCTGAACCTCAACGAGACGATCATGCGCACCAAGATCATCCGCCCCGAAGACCAGAAGGTTTCCGCCAAGTAGTCTTGGCGTGAATCCCTTCGCTCATCCGTAAGAACGTCCAAGGCTCGGACCAGGAGGCAGCATGGCAGGCGAAACCACGATCACGGTCATCGGCAATCTGACGAACGACCCGGAACTCCGGTTCACGCCGTCCGGATCTGCCGTGGCCAACTTCACGGTGGCTTCCACGCCGCGTACCTTCGACCGTCAGTCGAACGAGTGGAAGGACGGGGAGACCCTGTTCCTCCGCGCGTCCATCTGGCGCGAGGCTGCAGAGAACGTCGCAGAATCCCTCACCAAGGGCATGCGCGTGATCGTCAGCGGCCGGTTGAAGAGCCGTTCTTACGAGACCAAGGAAGGCGAGAAGCGCACCGTCATCGAGCTCGAGGTCGACGAAATCGGCCCGAGCCTGCGCTATGCCTCTGCAAAGGTGAACCGCACCCAGCGCTCCGGCGGTCAGGGCGGGAACTTCGGCGGGGGCAACTACGGTGGCGGCAATGCCGGAGGAAACTTCGGCGGCGGCAACTCCGGCGGCTTCGGCGGCAACCAGGGTTCCCAGAACCAGGGTGGCTCGGGCGGCTGGAGCGGCGGCGCGCAGAATGACGATCCGTGGGCGACCCCGGGCGTCAGCAACTCGGGTGGTTGGGGCACTGGCCCTGACTCCGAGCCGCCCTTCTGATCACTTACATCAACCATCCCGTGGCATGACCACGGGCTCCGCGAGACAAAAGGAGCTCCACGATGGCTAAGGCTGAAATCCGCAAGCCGAAACCAAAGTCCAACCCCTTGAAGGCCGCTGACATCACCGTCATCGACTACAAGGACGTCGCCCTGCTGCGCAAGTTCATCTCGGACCGCGGCAAGATCCGCGCCCGCCGAGTGACCGGCGTGACCGTGCAGGAGCAGCGGAAGATCGCTCAGGCGATCAAGAATGCCCGCGAGGTTGCCCTGCTCCCCTACTCCGGCGCTGGCCGCGGCTGAGAAGGGAAGCTGAATAACCATGGCAAAGATCATCCTCACCCAGGAAGTGACCGGACTCGGCACGCCTGGTGACGTTGTCGAGGTCAAGGACGGCTACGCCCGCAACTACCTCTTCCCGCGTGGCTTTGCGCTGCGCTGGACGCGTGGTGGCGAGGCACACGTCGAGGCGATTAACGCCGCGCGTGCCGCCAAGGCCCACAAGACGCTCGAGGCCGCGCAGGAGCAGGCTGCTGCTCTCGCCAAGACCCCGGTGCGCCTCGAAGTGAAGGCCGGCAAGGAAGGTCGCCTCTTCGGCACCGTCCGCACCGAGGCCGTCGCCTCCGCAGTTGAGGCCGCAGGCCTCGGCTCGGTCGACAAGCGCAAGATCGTCCTCCCGGGCCACATCAAGGCCACGGGCAACTACGACGTCACCGTGCGACTGCACGATGAGGTCACCGCAACGATCAACCTTCAGGTTGTCGCCGCGAAGTAGTGCCGCGCCATCCTGATGGCTAGTGAACAGAGGGAGGGCCCCCGCCGATTCTGGCGGGGGCCCTCCCTCGCTCTCTATCTCCCTCCCTCTGCCCCTCCCTCCCCGTTTCGGGTACAGATACACCCCCTTTAACACGTTTCGGGTGCACAAACTCTCCTCAAGGGCACTCTCGGGTACACATACTGACCATCTCCGACGTTTCAGGTGCAGAAGCGCCACGCCGAGTTGGCGTACCCGAGTTGGGGTGGGGGGTGAGTTGGCGTACCCGAGTTGGGGAATAGGTTCCGGACCTCTTTGGTTGTGGAGGTAGATGCAAATGCATGAACCTCCGGAAGGGAGCGCGGACACATGAGTGCGAAGAATATCGTGGTCGTCTCGGCGGGCTTGGGGACGCCGTCGTCGAGCCGGCTTCTCGCCGACCAGCTCGCCGACGCAACCGTGCGCCGCGCAGCCGAGCTCGGCATCGAGACGCGGGTGAGCGTCTACGAGCTGCGGGACCTCGCCGTCGACGTCGCCAACAACTTCGTGACGGGCTACGCCGCTCCGAGGCTCGCGGAGGCTCTCGC
>NZ_DAIUJO010000151.1:0-7070 GCF_036848755.1 Sinomonas sp.
CTTCGCGCTCGGCGCCGGAGCCGGGATAATGGATCGGTGCCTCTCCCCGTCCACGCCGCATCCGGCGTCGTCCCCCTGGGCCCTTTCCTCACGGAAGACCAGTGGCTTCCGCGCGCCCAGGCCCACGCGGAGCGGGTGGCGCGCTTCGCCGAGCCGTTCGTCTCGCGGCGGAACCAGCGGAAGAAACACCCCGTCGAGGACTTCCTCTTCACGTACTACACCCACAAGCCCGGGCAACTGGGGCGCTGGCACCCGGGGGCCGGCGTCGTGCTCTCCGGGGAGGCCGCCGCGGAGCGGCTCGGCTGGAAGCACTATCGCCCGCTCACCGAAGCCGAACGGGAGGCGAGCGGCGTCGCGGCCGGGGAATGCGCCGTCGTGCTCGACGCCCCAAGCTACCTGCTCGAGCGTGAGGATACGGTGCGCTTCTGCGCAGTGATCCTGCGCGGCACGGCCGAGCGGCCGGGGCAGTTCGGCTGCTTCGGGCTCCACGAGTGGGCCATGGTGTACCGCTCGGAGAAGTTCGGGATCCGCCACGAGTACCTCCCGCTGCGGCTCGGTGCCGAGGGCACGGATCGCGTCGTGGAGGAACACCGCATACGGTGCACCCACTTCGACGCGTTCCGCTTCTACACGCCCGACGCCGCGCCCCGCAACGAAGTCCAGCCCACGCGCGAGACGCAGCGGCTGCTCGAGCAGCCAGGTTGCCTCCACGCGAACATGGACCTCTACAAGTGGGCCTACAAACTGGGGGCTGCCGTGCCGGGCGAGCTCCTCATGGACTGCTTCGAGCTCGCGTGGCGCGTTCGGGAAATGGACATGCAGGCGTCCCCGTACGACCTTTCCGACTGGGGCTACGCGCCCATCCCGATCGAGACCCCCGCCGGCAAGGCGGAGTACGTCGAGCGGCAGCGGGCCTTCGCGGCCGAGGCAGCGGTGCTGCGGGAGCGGCTGACGGCGGCGATCGGGCCACTGGCGGCTGCGCTCCTCTAGCGGCGCCGCGAGCCACGGTCCCTACGCGAGGGGCTCGACGTAGAACCAGCGGCCGTCCTCGCGCACGAAGCGGGAGGTCTCGCGCATGACGCCGCGGACGGCTTCAGGCGTTGTGGGCGCCTCTACATAGTGGGCGGCGAATTCGACGATCCCGTAGTCGTCGAAGGGGCCGCCGGCCTCCGTACGGACGACGTCGAGTCGCCGCCACCGCGTGGAATCGTCCAGTTCGAGCGTGGGCGGCCGCGTGGACGGATGCCACGTCGCAAGGAGGTAGTCCCGCATCTCGGGGCCGCCCTGCGCGAACGCGCTGAAGCGTGAGCGCATGAGCGATTCGGCGGTCGGAGCGGCCGCGCCAGCGTGGAAGCGGCCGCAGCAGGCCCCGTACGTGTCGCCGCTTCCACAGGGGCAGCGTGCACCGGGATCGAGGGTCATGGGGCTACACTAGCGCCGCGATTCCAGCGGCTTCGGGGGCTCCGGTAGAATCAGGTTGCAACTCCCCTCAATCACAGGAGCCCGTTGATGCCCCGGATCGTTGTCGATGTCATGCCGAAACCAGAGATTCTCGACCCGCAGGGGAAGGCAATCGTTGGGGCGCTCCCGCGGCTTGGGTTCACCGCCTTCAGCGGCGTGCGGCAGGGCAAGCGGTTCGAACTCACGGTGGACGGACCGGTCACTGACGAAATCCTCGAGCAGGCCCGCGAGGCGGCCGCGACTATGCTGTCGAATCCTGTGATCGAGGACGTGGTCAACGTCGAGGTGCTGGACGAATCCACCGCCGTGGCGTCCGAGGAACTCGCCGCGCCCGCCGAGGCGGAATGAGCATGAGCGAGACTCCCCTCATCGGCGACCTCGGGGGGAAGCCCGACGCCGCACTCTCCGGCGCCAAGATCGGCGTCGTCACCTTCCCCGGCACCCTGGACGACCGCGATGCCGCCCGCGCCGTCCGCCTTGCGGGCGCGACCCCCGTCCCCCTCTGGCATGCCGACAGCGAGCTGGGCGACGTCGACGCCGTCGTTCTCCCCGGCGGATTCAGCTACGGCGACTACCTGCGGGCCGGGGCGATCGCACGCTTCGCACCCCTCATGGCGAAGATCACAAAGGCAGCTTCCGGCGCGGCGTCCTCGAATCCTTTGCCCGTGCTCGGCATCTGCAACGGCTTCCAGATCCTGACCGAGGCGCACCTCCTCCCGGGGTCGATGATCAAGAACGACCACCTCAAGTTCATCTGCCGCGACCAGGCCCTGCGGGTCGAGAACAACCGCACAGCGTGGACGAACCAGTTCGAGGAGGGCCAGGAGATCACCGTGGTCCTCAAGAACCAGGACGGCCAGTACGTCGCCGACGAGAAGACGCTCGACGAGCTCGAGGGCGAGGGCCGGGTCGCCTTCCGCTACGTCGGCTGGAACCCGAACGGCTCGCGCCGAGGGATCGCGGGCATCACGAACGCCGCGGGCAACGTCGTCGGCCTCATGCCGCACCCCGAGCACGCGATCGAGCCCGGATTCGGCCCCCTCGGCGCCGACGGACAGTACAGCACCGACGGTCTCGGCTTCTTCGCGTCCGTCCTGAGCCAGCTGGTGGGAGAGGGCAAGTGACCACCCCTAACGAGACGAGCGCGACCACGACCGCGCAGAAGTTCAACATCGACACCGTCGAGCACGCCGCCGGGACCCCGGAGACGGAGCTCCCCTGGGCCGAGCTCGGGCTCAAGCAGAACGAGTTCGAGGAGATCGTCAAGCTCCTCGGCCGCCGCCCGACCGCCGCCGAGCTCGCGATGTACTCGGTCATGTGGAGCGAGCACTGCTCCTACAAGTCCTCGAAGGTGCACCTCCGCCAGTTCGGCGAGAAGCTCACCGACGAGATGAAGAAGGACATGATGGTGGGCATCGGCGAGAACGCCGGCGTCACAGACCTCGGCGACGGCTGGGCCGTCACGTTCAAGGTCGAGTCCCACAACCACCCCTCGTTCGTCGAGCCCTACCAGGGTGCCGCGACGGGCATCGGCGGCATTGTCCGCGACATCATCTCGATGGGGGCGCGGCCCGTGGCCGTCATGGACCCGCTGCGGTTCGGCGCGATCGACCACCCGGACACGCCCCGCCTCGTGCACGGCATCGTCTCCGGGATCGGCGGCTACGGCAACTCGCTCGGGCTGCCGAACATCGGCGGCGAGGTCGTGTTCGACTCCGTCTACCAGGCCAACCCGCTCGTCAACGCGCTCGCCGTCGGCGTCCTGCGCCACGAGGACCTGCGCCTCGCGAACGCGTCCGGCGTGGGCAACCGCGTCGTGCTGTTCGGCGCGCGCACGGGCGGCGACGGCATCGGCGGCGCGTCCGTCCTCGCGTCGGAGGCCTTCGACAACACGAAGCCCTCCAAGCGGCCCGCCGTCCAGGTCGGCGACCCGTTCGCAGAGAAGGTGCTCATCGAGTGCTGCCTCGAGCTCTTCAAGCACTCGCTCGTCGAGGGCATCCAGGACCTCGGCGCGGCGGGCATCTCCTGCGCGACGTCGGAGCTCGCCTCGAACGGCGACGGCGGCATGCGCGTCGAGCTGACGAACGTCCTCCTCCGCGACCCCACCCTGACCCCGGGCGAGATCCTGATGTCCGAGTCGCAGGAGCGCATGATGGCGGTCGTGACCCCGGAGAACGTGGCCGAGTTCGAGAAGGTCATGGAGAAGTGGAACGTCGAGTTCTCGTGGCTCGGCGAGGTCACGGACTCGGGGCGCCTCGTCATCACGTGGGACGGCGAGACGATCGTCGACGTCGATCCCCGCACCGTGGCCCACGAGGGCCCGGTGTACAACCGCCCGTTGCACCGGCCGGAGTGGCTCGACGGCGTGCAGCAGGACGGCTTCCGGGCCTCTGCCGCGGGCGCAGCCCTCCCCACGACCGGCGACGAGCTCAAGGCTGCGGTCCTCGAGCTCATGGCCTCGCCGAACATGTGCGACAAGTCGTGGGTCACGAAGCAGTACGACAGCTATGTAGGCGGCAACACGACGCTTGCGTCCCCCGACGACGCCGGCGTGATCCGCGTCGACGAGGAGTCAGGCCTCGGCGTCGCCCTCTCGACTGACGCGAACGGCCGCTACGCGTACCTCGACCCCTACACGGGCGCGCAGCTCGCCCTCGCGGAGTCGTACCGGAACGTCGCGACGTCGGGCGCCGTGCCGATGGCGGTCACCGACTGCCTCAACTTCGGCTCGCCCGAGGACCCCGAGGTCATGTGGCAGTTCGCCGAGGCCGTGCGCGGTCTCGCCGACGCGTGCCAGACCCTCGGCATCCCGGTGACCGGCGGCAACGTCTCGCTCTACAACCAGACGGGCACGACGGCGATCCACCCCACGCCCGTCGTCGGCGTCCTGGGCAAGTTCGACGACGTCGCCCGCCGCACGCCGTCGGGCTGGCAGCAGAACGCGGACGGGCAGGCGATCTACCTGCTCGGCACGACGCGCGACGAGCTCGACGGCTCCGAGTTCGCGAACCTGCGCGGGCACCTCGGCGGCCTCCCGCCGAAGCTCGACCTCGAGGCGGAGAAGACGCTCGGCGCGATCCTCATCAACGCCTCGCGCGACGGCATGGTCGATTCAGCGCACGATGTCTCCGAGGGCGGCCTCGCCGCGGCCCTGTCCGAGATGGTGCTGCGCTTCGGCGTCGGAGCCCGCGTGGCGCTGGACGACGTGTGCGAGCGCGACGGAATCGACGCGTTCACGGCCCTGTTCTCGGAGTCGCAGGCGCGCGCCGTCGTCGCCGTCCCGCGCTCGGAGGAGGTGCGGTTCAACGACATGGCCGCTGCCCGCCGCTTCCCGGCGGTGCGCCTCGGCGTCGTCGACGTCCTCGCGACCTCGCTCGAGGTGCAGGGCCTCTTCGACCTTCCGATCGCCGAGCTCCGCGACGCGCACGAGGGGACACTGCCGAAGTACTTCGGCTGATCCTTCGGAGGTGCCCCACCTTTCGGACTCAACCCCGCGCACCAGCGGCGGGCCGAGTCCGAAGGGCGGGGCACCTCTGTTTCGGTAGGGCCAGAGCAGGAGTCAGTCGTCGCTGTGGAGCTCTCGGCGTCTGGCGCTCAGGAGCTCTACTTCTGGGCGCCCGGCCACAAAGCGTTCGACGGCGTCGAGCACCTCTACGGCGTGCGCGCGGTCCGCGGACACGAGCGCGGCACCGATCCGGGCGCGTCGGTGGAGGTCCTGGTCGCCGACCTCTGCGGCAGAAACCTCGAATCTCCGCCTCAACTCCCCGACAATCGGCCGAACGACACCGCGCTTCTCCTTGAGCGAGTGCACGTCGCCGAGGAGGATGTCGAACTCGATCCACACGATCCACATGCGGCCATTCTTCCGGGCAGTGGGCACTTGGCGTACCCGAGACGACAGAGGGGCCGAGTTGGCGTACCCGAGACGACAAAGGGGCCTAGTTGGCGTACCCGAGACGACAGAGGGGTCGAGTTGGCGTACCCGAGACGGCCGGGGTTAGAGGGCGCCGAGGCGCGCGAGACGGCGGCGGGCCGCGGCCTCGCTCGGGCCCGTGCTCCCCAGGGCACGGCCGACGACGGCGAGGGTCGCGCGAGCGGCCGAGCGGACAGGGAGCCGCACAGGGCCGAGGGACGAGCGCTGCAGCCCGAGGAGTTCGAGGTGCCGGTCGCTCATCGAGTCGACGGCTGCCGCGAAGAGCATCCGGTAGCCCGGAACGAGCAGGGGGTCGAGGGGCGGCCTGCGGATGAATCCGACGACGTCGTCGACCCGGGCACCGCCAGCGAGGCGCGCGCCGTCGTCGTACTCCGCCATCCGCCGCCGAAGGGCCGAAACCGAGCGCGGCGGCTCTGCCACGCCCATGAGCTCGCCGGCCCTCGCCCACTCGGCAACGTAGGCGTCCGCCTGGGAGGCCGGAAGCGGGCCGCGGATGTACTCGTAGGAGCCGAGGAAGGCATCAGCGAACGCGATGTGGACCCACTCGGCGAGCTCGGGATCGTTGGCTGCATACGTCCCGTGCATGCCGCGCCCGTCGACGTACTCGCCCACGACCGCGTCGTGCCGGTGCCGCACGTACGCGCACGCGCGCTCGGCCGCAGCGGTGTCGCCGTACGTCACGGTGAAGATCCAGCGGATCGTTCCCGCGAGGCGCGCGAGCGGGTCCTCCTGGTAATGGGAATGGTCCACGACGCCCGCGAGGACGCCCGGGTGCAGGGCCTGCGTGAGAAGGGCGCGGATGCCGCCCATGATGGGCGTCATCCCGCCGTTGACGCGCCACGTGAGAGAGTCCGGCGGGAAGTAGCCCGCGTCGTCGCCGTCCTCGAGCGCAAGCTCCCACTCGGGAATGCCCTCAGTCTGGCCCGAGAAGGTCAGCTGGAGGCGGCGGCGCAACGGAGAGAGGACATCGAGGCTCACGCATCCAGCGTGGCCCAGTGCGGCCGCGATCGGCAACGCCGACCCGCTGCTGGCACGAAGGCGCCTTCGTCCCAGCAGCGGGCGCGGGGCTACTTGGCCCAGTAGACGTGGTTGGTCAGGGGACGGAAGCTCTCCGGATCCGAGACGCTCACTGCCTCGCCGATCAGGATCACGTGGTCCCCCGCGTCCACCCGCTGCCAGAGGCGACACTCGATGCGCGGGACGTGGGCGGCCACGATCGGCGAGCCCATCACGCCGGGCTCCCAGGCCAGTCCCGCAAACTTCTCCGTCCCCTTCGCCACGAATCGCTGCACGAGATCGCGATCCGACTCGGACAGGATGTGCACGGCGAAGTTGTCGGTAGTGTTCCAGACATCGAAGGACGACGAGCGCTTGTCGACGGCCCACGAGACAAGGGCGGGTTCGAGGCTGACGGACGTGAACGAATTGCTCACGAGCCCGGCCAGCGTGCCCTCGCTCTGGGTCGTGATGACCGAGATGCCCGTGGCCCAATGCCCCATGGCGCGTCGAAATTCCGCCCCGGTGACGGCCTGGCCCACGGATGTGACGGTCATGGCTCTCCTCCAGCTATCGGCCGGACGCCCTTCCGGGCGCCGTACTTGCCGCGGCCGTTCGCCGCGACCGGATCCTCATCTGGGGCACCCCACTACGGGAGAGGGTTGCCGCCCGGCCAGCC
>NZ_DAIUJO010000152.1:0-6910 GCF_036848755.1 Sinomonas sp.
CGCCCGACGCTCATCCGGCACCCGCGTCTGGGGGCCGAGCGAGTCGAGCGCCGCGAGCGCCCGTTCGCGCACCGCCTCCGGGTTGATCGAGAGCATCCGCGCGATCTGGTCATAGCTTCGCCCGCGCCCCAGCACGAGCTGGAGCACGGCTTTCTGATCGCCCGGCAGGCTGTCGGAGGACTGCATCTGAGCGCGAAGCGTAGATGAGGACGCAGCGGAATGCCCGGGATCGGCCGGTATGGCGGGTTTGCGCCGCCCCCTCCGCGGGGTGTGCACCCTGCGGAGGTGACGGCGCAACGGGCTAGGCCCGGTTGAGCTCCGCCGAGATGCGCTCGGCTGCCGCGCGCAGCGCTGGCACGGCCCGCTCGCCAAAGGTCTCGTCGACGCGCGAGACGGGGCCAGAAACCGAGATCGCGGTGGGCGTCGGCGCGTTCGGGACCGCCATGGAGAAGCAGCGCACCCCGATCTCCTGCTCCTGCTCGTCGATCGCGTACCCGCGGGCACGGATCTTGTCGAGGTCGGCGAGGAGGGTCTCGACGTCCCCGATGCTGTACGCCGTCGGGGTCGGCATCCCCTGGCGGCCCACGATCCCCCGGACCTGCTCGTCGTCGAGCTGGGCCAGGATCGCCTTGCCGACGCCGGTGTCGTGCATGTGGGCGCGGCGGCCGACCTCGGTGAACATGCGCATCGAATGCAGCGACGGGACCTGCGCCACGTAGATGACCATGTCCGAATCGAGGACGGCCATGTTGGCCGTCTCCCCGAGGCTCTCGACGAGGCTCTTGAGCTCGGGCTGCGCGAGCGCACCGAGCTGCTTGTTGGCACCCTCGCCCAGGCGGATGAGCCGCGGCCCCAGCGCGTAGCGGCGGTTGGGCAGCTGCCGGACGTAGCCGAGGGAGACGAGCGTCCGCAGCAGCCGGTGGATCGTCGGGAGCGGAAGCTCGGTCGACGACGACAGTTCGCTCAGCGTCACGTCCCCGCCAGCGTCGGTGATGAGTTCGAGGAGTTCGAAAACCCGCTCGACCGACTGGACGCCGCCTGAGGCCTTCTCGGCCATGTTTCCTCCATGGGTAGCGGCCGGTGTGTTCCGGCAAATATTATCCGCATCCCGGAAACCTGCGGTGATCTCACGATACCGCAAGCCCCCTTCGGTTGCGCCGTCACGTTTGCGGGGTGCGCACCCCGCAAACGTGACGGAGCAACGGACGAGGACTTGTTTTTCCAAGATGCAAACAATAGTATCCGTATGACGGAAACTTCATCGAGGCTGATGCCTCCCGACCCGAAGGACGATTCAATGGCGAGTCCCAGCCCCGGCAACTCCATCACCCTCCGCATCGACGCGCCGTCGCGCATCAGCATCACGAGTGAGCTCGCCGCCGCCGTTGCCGCGGTCGGCGCTCCCGTCACCGCCCTCGACGTCAGCGAGTCGCACCACGACCACCTCGTCGTCGACATCACCTGCAACACGACCTCGGAGCAGCACGCCGAGCAGGTCGCCGGAGCACTCGAGGCGCTCGACGGGGTGAGCGTCCGCAAGGTCTCGGACCGCACCTTCCTCATGCACCTGGGCGGAAAGCTCGAGGTCGTCCCCAAGGTGCCGCTCCGCAACCGCGACGACCTCTCGCGGGCCTACACCCCCGGCGTCGCCCGCGTCTGCCTCGCCATCGCCGCGAACCCCGAGGACGCTCGCCGCCTCACCGTCAAGCGGAACACCGTCGCCGTCGTCACCGACGGTTCTGCCGTGCTCGGGCTCGGCAACATCGGCCCCGCGGCCGCCCTGCCCGTCATGGAGGGCAAGGCAGCGCTCTTCAAGCAGTTCGCGAACGTCGACGCGTGGCCCGTGTGCCTCGACACGCAGGACACTGAGGAGATCATCAGGATCGTCAAGGCGATCGCGCCCGTCTATGGCGGGGTCAACCTCGAGGACATCGCTGCCCCGCGGTGCTTCGAGATCGAAGCCCGCCTCCGCGAAGAGCTCGACATCCCCGTGTTCCACGACGACCAGCACGGCACGGCGATCGTGACCCTCGCGGCGCTCGTCAACGCGCTCAAGCTCGTCGGCAAGAAGATCGAGGACGTCCGGATTGTTGTCTCGGGCGTCGGCGCGGCGGGCAACGCGATCATCCAGCTTCTCCTCGCCCAGGGCGCCCGCAACATCGTCGCCTGCGACCGCAAGGGCGCGATCCACCAGGGTCAGGAGCTCACCGACGCGCACCGGATCTGGATCGCCGAGAACACGAACCCGGAGTCCTTCTCCGGCACCCTGCACGACGCGCTCAAGGGCGCCGACGTCTTCATCGGCGTCTCGGCCCCGAACCTGTTCGGCCCCGAGCAAGTGGCCACGATGGCCGAGGACGCGATCGTCTTCGCGATGGCGAACCCGGACCCCGAGACGGATCCGATCGCGGCCGCCGAACACGCTGCGGTGGTCGCCACAGGCCGGAGCGACTTCCCGAACCAGATCAACAACGTCCTCGCGTTCCCAGGGGTCTTCCGCGGCCTCCTCGACGCTGGCGTGTCCGAGATCACGCCTGCCATGCTGGTCGCAGCCGCACAGGCCATCGCGGCGCGCGTCTCCGACGAGGAGCTCAACGCGAGCTTCATCATCCCGAGCGTGTTCGACCCGCACGTCGCCCAGGATGTGGCCGCGGCGATCGTTGCCGCGGTGACCGCCTGACTCTTCGGGCCCCTGCCCTTCAGGACCAAGACTTCAGACCAGGGAGAAGGAAAGTAACGCTATGGCCATCACTGTGACCGACAACCACCCCGTCGACCGGGCCGAGGAGGTCCTCACCGACGAAGCGCTCGCGTTCGTCGAGGAGCTGCACCGCCGCTTCGCCGGCGGGCGCAAGGCCCGGCTCGAGGCGCGCAAGGTACGACGCGCGGAGGCCGCCGCGACCGGCAAGCTCGACTTCCTGCCGGAGACAGCGGAGATCCGGGCGGTCGATTGGAAGGTTGCGGAGGCGCCGGCGCCGCTCCAGGACCGCCGCGTCGAGATGACTGGCCCCGCGAGCCCGGCCAAGATGGCCATCAACGCCCTCAACTCGGGGGCGAAGGTCTGGCTCGCCGACATGGAGGACGCCTCGAGCCCGCACTGGAGCAACGTTGTCGACTCCGTGCTGAACCTGCGCGACGCCGCGAAGGGAACCCTCTCCTACACCTCGCCTGAAGGCAAGGAGTACCGCCTCCGCACGGACGCGCCGCTCGCCGTCGTCGTCACCCGTCCGCGCGGGTGGCATATGGAAGAGCGGCACGTCCTGGTCGACGGCGAGCCGGCCTCGGGGGCGCTCGTGGACTTCGGCCTGCACTTCTTCCACGTGGCCAAGCTCCTCATCGAGTCGGGCCGCGGCCCGTACTACTACCTGCCCAAGATGGAGAGCCACCTCGAGGCGCGCCTCTGGAACGAGATCTTCGTGTTCGCCCAGGACCACCTCGGCATCCCCCAGGGCACGATCCGGGCGACGGTGCTCATCGAAACCATCCCGGCTGCGTTCGAGATGGACGAGATCCTCTTCGAGCTCCGCGACCACGCCTCCGGCCTCAACGCGGGCCGCTGGGACTACCTCTTCAGCATCATCAAGTACTTCCGCGACGCCGGCGAGCAGTTCACGCTCCCCGACCGCGCCTCCGTGGTGATGACGGCGCCCTTCATGCGGGCTTACACGGAGCTGCTCGTCCAGACGTGCCACAAGCGCGGCGCGTTCGCGATGGGCGGGATGGCCGCGTTCATCCCGAACCGCAAGGAGCCCGAGATCACGGCGGCAGCGATCGAGAAGGTCCGCGCGGACAAGACGCGCGAGGCCACGGACGGCTTCGACGGCTCGTGGGTCGCGCATCCCGACCTCGTCTCGACGTGCCAGGAGGTCTTCGACCGGGTCCTCGGCGACAAGCCGAACCAGGTGGAACGCCAGCGGCCTGAGGTCCACGTGACGGCCGGCCAGCTGCTCGACGTCGCGTCGACCGAGGGCGTGGCGACCGAGGAGGGCCTGCACCTCAACCTTTACGTCGCCGTCGCCTACACGGCCGTCTGGCTCTCGGGCAACGGCGCCGTGGCGATCCACAACCTCATGGAGGACGCGGCGACGGCGGAGATCTCGCGGTCGCAGGTGTGGCAGCAGATCCGGAACAAGGTGGTCCTCGCCGACACCGGCAACACGGTGACGCGCGAGCTCGTCGAGCGGATCCTCGACGAGGAGACCGATCGCCTGCGAGGCGAGGTCTCCCCCGAGCAGTTCGTCGACTTCTACGAGCCGGCGAGCCGCCTCATCGCGGACATCTGCCTCTCCGAGGACTACACGGACTTCCTCACGACTCCCGCCTACGAGCTGGTGGGATGATGAGCCTTTCGACCAGCCGCCCGGGCCTCCCCCCGAGGGTGTTCGACGACGGCGACTACGAGCGGATCGACGGCGGCCTCGCCGACACCGACCGGCTCCTCGCGGACGGCTACCCCGGAGACGACGGCACGCGCCAGCCCGTGCACACCGTGTACGTGCCCGCGGACCGCTATTCGCCCTCGCTCGCCGCGGAATGGGGCCAGCACGCCCTCGCCGCGGCCGCCGAGGCCGGCGGGATCCAGCGCTTGGCCGAACTCGTCGGCCTCTCCCCCAAGCTCGCCGCGGAGATCGCCCCGCGCGTCGAGGCAAAGCTGCGCGACGAACCGATCGAGGACCTGCGGATCGACTTCGAGGACGGCTACCTCGCTCCCGGAAAGTCGCAGAACCCGGATGCGACGGAGGACGCCGAAGCCGTCCGGGCGGCGGACCAGGTCGCCGCCGCGATCGCCTCGGGGGCGGCGACGCCGTTCATCGGCATCCGCTTCAAGTGCCTCGAGGAGGCCACCCGCCGGCGCGGGCTCCGCACCCTCGAGCTGTTCGTCTCGCGGCTCGTGCAGGCCGGCGATGGCCCGCAGGGCCTCCCGGCCGGCCTCGTCCTCACGCTCCCCAAGGTGAGCACCGTGGACCAGGTCAAGGCTATGGTGTACGCCGTCGAACGCCTCGAATCCTCGCTGGGCCTCCACCCGGGGCGCCTCGGCTTCGAGGTCCAGGTCGAGACGCCGCAGCTCATCATCGGCGCGGACGGCAGCCACCCGGTGGCACAGCTCCCGCATCAGGCAGACGGGCGGATCACGGCGCTCCACTACGGCACGTACGACTATTCCGCTTCCCTCCAGATCGCAGCCGCCTACCAGTCGATGGAGCACCCGGCTGCGGACTTCGCGAAGGAAGTCATGCAGCTAGCAGTCGCAGGGACGGGGATCCGACTCTCCGACGGCTCGACGAATGTCCTTCCCGTGGGCGACGCCGCCCAACGGGAGGAGGCCTGGAAACTGCATGCGAGGCTGGTCCGCCGCTCTCTCGAGCGCGGCTTCTACCAGGGCTGGGACCTCCACGCCCACCAGCTCCCCACGCGCTACATTGCGACCTACGCGTTCTACCGCGAGGGACTGCCGAAGGCAACGGAGCGGCTTCGCAACTACGTCCAGCAGACCGTGGGGGCGGTCCTCGACGAGCCGGCGACCGCACGCGCCCTCGCAGCCTTCGTGCTCCGTGGGGTGCAATGCGGGGCGGTTGGGGCCGACGAGGTCCACGCGTCCACCGGGCTCTCCGAGCACGACCTCACCCGCCTCGCCCACCCGCGGCTGGCCCAACCGATCCCTGCGACTGCAGTTGCGGCCCCGGCCGCAGAACCCCAAGGAGCGTCACGATGAGCTACTTCTACCCTGAGGGAGGCCTGCCGCCGCAGACGCAGCTCCTCACAGACCGCGCGATCGTCAAGGAGGCCTACACGGTCATCCCCAAGGGCGTCCTGCGGGACATCGTCACGAGCAGACTCCCGGGCTGGGAGAACACGCGTTCGTGGATCCTCGCGCGCCCCATCGCGGGCTTCGCGACGACCTTCTCGCAGCTCATCGTCGAGGTCGGCCCGGGCGGCGGCTCGAAGAAGCCTGAACCGGAGGCCGGTGTGGAGGGCGTCGTCTTCCTCACCAAGGGGAAGATCACGCTCACGCTCGACGGCGAGACCCACCATCTCGAGGAGGGCGGCTACGCGTACCTCGCGGCGGGCGCCGACTGGTCGGTGATCAACGAATCGAGCGACATCGCCTCGTTCCAGTGGATCCGAAAGGCGTACGAGAGGCTCGAGGGCTACGAGGCCAAGAGCTTCGTCACGAGCGACAAGGAGGTCGCCCCGACCCCCATGCCGAACGTCAACGGCGTGTGGTCCACCACGCGGTTCGCCGACCCCGACGACCTCGCCCACGACATGCACGTGAACATCGTGACCTTCGAGCCCGGCGGCGTCATCCCGTTCGCCGAGACGCACGTCATGGAGCATGGCCTCTTCGTCTTGGAGGGCAAGGCGGTGTATCGCCTCAACGACGACTGGGTCGAGGTCGAGGCCGGGGACTTCATGTGGCTCCGGGCCTTCTGCCCCCAGGCCTGCTACGCGGGGGGCCCAGGCCGCTTCCGCTACCTCCTCTACAAGGACGTCAACCGGCAGATCCGCCTGACCTGACGTCCCGGCCCGCTCGCTCGCCTTGCCCCCTTGGGCGGGGCCCGAGCCGTTGCGGGCCCTCACAGCACGACGGCGCGGGGCCGGACTGGCACTGAGCCGCCCCGCGCCGTCGTACCCACCTGACAGCCACCCGCCGCCCAAGCGCCCGGGTGGACGAGACTCCTCCGCCCCCGGTCGCGCAACGCCGGGGGCGGAGGTATTTGCCGGCGGAGGCATTCGCCGGCCGAGGCATTCGGCGGCGGAGGCATTTGCCGGCGGAAATCGATCGGCGAAGGGGCTCCGCCTGACTGGAGGGGGTGCCGCCCGGCCCAACCACGCCGAACCGGCGGAAATCGCTCGGCGAAGGGGCTCCGCCTGACTGGAGGGGGTGCCGCCCGGCCCAACCACGCCG
>NZ_DAIUJO010000153.1:0-6867 GCF_036848755.1 Sinomonas sp.
TCTCGCGGACTTCCGCGACGCGACCGCCGCTCGGGCCCACGGGGTCGAGTCGGCCACCACCGTGCTCGCGGCCCTGCGCCTGCAGGCGTTCGACCGGCTCAGCCCCCAACTCGGGCGCGCCGCCGCGCTCAGGCCCGATCAGGTGTGGCTCGCCGTCGACGCCCGGCACAAGGCTGCCGAGACCGCGGAATGGGTGGAGGCGGCGTCGGCGGCCTTCGCGGTGAGCGCGCTCGCCGTGGTCGGTGCGCTCGAAACCCGCACGCCCCAGACCGTCAACAGCCTCGGGATCCCCGTAGGCTGGGTGGACTGTTCGCCCGCACCACGGACGGTGCTCTGAGACTTCCACGGAAGGAAAACGATGCTCGTACTCACCCGCAAGCCCGGCGAGAAGATCATGATCGGCGACGAAATCGTCATCACGTTCCTCGAGAGCCGTGGAAGTGAAGGCATCCGGATCGGCATCGACGCGCCGCGCCATCTTGCCATCAAGCGCGAGGAGATCTTCGAAGCCGTAGCGGACGCCAACCGCGAAGCTGCCCACGCGCCGTCGGACGCCGAGGCGATCCTCAGGGGGCTTCTGAAGCCCGAGGGCCAGTGATCCTCGACCGCCGACTATCGTAGCGACCGTGGAACTCGCACCGCAGCTTCGCCGCATCGGCAACGACATCATCGCCGCCCACCTCATCCTCGGCGACGAGGGGATGACCCTCGTCGATACCGGGCTTCCCGGGCACTACCGCGACCTCATGCGCGAACTGAACGACCTCGGACGCCCGGTCTCCGACATCAAAGGCATCGTCCTCACCCACGGGGACAGCGATCACATCGGCTTCGCCCAGCGCTTGAGGAGCGAACTCGGAATCCCGGTGTACATCGGGGCCGAGGACGCCGCCCGCGCGAAGGGGGCCAAGCCGCCCGCCACGCCGAAGGACCCGCGGCGGATCGGCCCGGTCGTCCGCTTCTTCGCCTATGCGATCGCCAAGGGCGGCTTCCGCACCCGGCCGCTGCAGGAGGTCACCCCGGTTCAGGACGGCGACGTGCTGCCCTTGCCGGGTTCGCCGCGGATCGTTGCGATGCCGGGCCACTCCCCGGGCAGCGTCGCGGTCCACGTGCCCGCAGTGCGCGCGGTGTTCGTGGGGGACGAGCTCACGACGCGCCACGTGCTGACGGGGGTCGAGGGGCCGCAGCCAGCTCCGTTCACCGACGACCAGGCGGGCTCATCGGCTTCCCTCGACCGTCTGGCGGACTTGGACGTCGACTGGGTCATCCCCGGCCACGGGGCGCCCTGGCACGGAAGCACTTCCTCGCTCATCGCCGCCTACCGCTCGGCAGAGGGCCGGTCAGCCGACTGAGGAACTAGTTCTTCCGGCTCTGGGCTGTCTTCTTGGCGTTGGCCTTCTGCAGGGCGTCGACTAGTTCGTCCTTCGACATCGTCGAGCGGCCCGGGACGTCGAGCTTCTGGGCCAGCTCGTAGAGGTGCTTCTTCGACGCGTTGGCGTCCACCCCTCCGGCGGTGGGCCGCGACGTCTTCCGACCGCCCTTCGCCTGCTCGTCGGACGGGCCCTTGCCCTCCTTGGGCTCCCAATGGTCGCCGACCTTCTCGTGGGTGTGCTTGAGCGCCGAGTAGGCGACGCGGTGGGCCCGCTGCTCGTCGTGATAGGACTCCTCGGCCGAGTCGTGGGCCTTGGCGAAGGTCTGTTGGGCCTTGCGGTCCGAACGCTGAAGAGTCGAGGGCAGTTCGTCCTTCTTCGCCCTGCCGCTCCTGTCTGCCTTGGGCATGCTTCCTCCGATCAGAGAACCTGTTCCGAGCCTGCCGTCCAGTCGTTACCCGGATTCTCGGCTCTGCAACAGCTCACGCCCGTGCGTCTCCGTCGCAGGTTTCGCGTCATGCCGCGCTTGTGACTCCGCTTGTCACGACCGCGACACGCCGAAGCAAATAGACATGTCTAATCTGTGTTGTACGCGCACAATTGACATGTCCAACGGAAGTCCTGGCGCACGGGGTAAAGCGGGTTTCACGCTTGGGCTCCGTTGAAGACACGCGTCTCGCAGGGGTGTAGGTGAAGATCGAAGAACGCAACCGCCTGGTCGTGGAGCATCTCCCGCTCGTCGGCTATCTGGTGTCGGACCTGTGTGCGCGGGCCACGCATCTCTCGCGGGAAGACATGGCATCCGCCGGCTCGCTCGGCCTCGTGCTCGCCGCCGAATCGTTCGACCCGAACACCGGCGTGCCGTTCGGAGCCTTCGCCCGCCGTCGGATCACCGGCGCGCTCATGGACGAACTCCGCTCCCTGGACTGGGCAGGCCGCGGTGCGCGCAAGCGCATGAAGGCGGTGGGCGCCGTCACTGAGACGCTCACGGGCACCCTCGGCCGGAAGCCGACGAACGATGAAATCGCCGCAGCCCTCGGGGTGAGCCGTGAAGCCGTCGAGGAAGCCGAGGCACACGCCGCACGCACCGTGAGCCCCCTTGACGAGGCAGCCTCCGACACGCTCGTGGCCGACGTCGTCGCGCCCGAGGAGGCAACCCTCGCGGGGGAGCGGACGCGGTACCTCCGAGCTGCCGTCGAGTCGCTTCCCGAGCGGCTGCGCGTCGTCGTGACGGCCATCTATCTCGAGGGAAGCTCCGTCAAGGAGGTCGCCGAGCGGTTCGGGATCAGCTCTTCTGCCGTGTCCCAGCAGCGGAGCGAGGCCATCCGTCTCCTCCGGGAAGGCCTGGCGGTGCACTATCCGGACGGGCCCGACGCCGCCCCGGCCGTTGAATCCCGCGCGATGTCCCCCCGCCGCGCCGCCTACTTGGAGAGCTTCGCGGGAGCGGTTCGAGGCGCTGGCTCCGTGCGCCGATGTGCCTCCCCGGCGGCGTCCTAATCCGTTTGCCGTCCGGATTGCGAGCGGCGCCCCCGCCTTCCGCAATACACTGCAGCCAAGACTCAGCGTTGAGGGAGGCCCAGGTGGACGTCGGCGTCGCGCGTGAACGCATTCCGGGGGAGAAGCGCGTCGCGGTGACCCCGGAGTCCGCAAGGCAGCTCGTGGGGCTGGGGCTCGGCGTCGTCGTCGAAGAGGGGGCCGGGACGCCAGCCGGGTACCCCGACGCCGCCTACGCAGCCGCCGGCGCGCGCACGGTCCCGTTCCTCGATGTGGCGACGGTCGACGTCGTCGCTCACGTCAGACCGCTCGACCCCGCGGCGGCAACCCGCCTCAAGCCCGGGACGGTCACGGTTGGCCTCGCGTCGCCGTCGACCGAACTGCCCACAGTGCGAGCGCTCGCCGACGGGCGCATCACGGCCTTCGCCCTCGAACTCGTGCCGCGCATCTCCCGAGCCCAGTCGATGGATGCGCTCACGTCCCAAGCGCTCGTCACCGGCTACCGCTGCGTGCTCGAGGCCGCCATCCGGCTGCCGCGCTTCTTCCCCCTGTACATGACAGCGGCAGGCACGGTCCCGCCGGCGCGGGTCCTCGTCCTGGGAGCCGGCGTCGCCGGGCTGCAGGCCATCGGTACGGCGAAGCGCCTCGGCGCTCGCGTTTCGGCCAACGACATCCGCCCCGCCTCGGCCGACGAGGTCGCCTCGATGGGAGGAACCTTCATCCGGCTGGATCTGGACTCGCCGGAGGGAACCGCGGCCGCCGGCGGCTACGCCCGCGAGCTCACCGCCGACCGCGGGGCGCTCCAGCGGCAGCTCCTCGCACCCCATGTGGCCGACGCCGACGTGCTCATCACCACCGCCGCGGTGCCCGGCCGGCCCGCGCCGCTTCTCGTGAGCGCGGACATGGTCGCGGCCATGCGGCCGGGATCGGTCGTGGTCGACATGGCCGCGGAATCGGGAGGCAACGTCGAGGGATCTGTCGCCGGTCAGGACATCGTGGTCCCGACCGCCGACGGCGGGGGAGAGGTCACGGTTGTCGGCCTCAAGGACGCCGCCTCGGCTATGGCGTTCGACGCCTCACGGCTCTATGCGAAGAACGTCGCCAATTTCATCGCGCTCCTGACGTCGGAGGGCGACGTCTCTCCCGATTTCGGGGACGAAGTTGTCGCCGGAGCGTGCCTGACGTTCGACGGCGGTGTGCTGCACGAGCCCACGGCGCAGGCTCTCGCGGCCCTCGCCTCGGCGACCGAGCCGTCTCGCGGTGCGGGCGAGGACGAGCAGATCGAGGGAGGGGCTGGCTGATGGGCGGAGTGGAACTCCTGACGATCACCGTCTTGGCCGTGTTCGTGGGCTTCGAGGTGGTCTCCAAGGTTTCGAGCATCCTCCACACGCCGTTGATGTCGGGGGCGAATGCGATTCACGGCATCATCCTCGTCGGCGCCATCACGGTCGCCGGGCAGGCGACGGACGGCTGGGTGCTCGCGGTCGCGTTGCTCGCCGTCGTCCTCGCGACCGCGAACCTGGTGGGCGGCTTCGTCGTCACGGACCGGATGCTCGAGATGTTCCGGGGCCGCAGGGAGGGCACGAAGTGACGCTGATCGACCCGGTCTGGACGGGGCTCCTCTACCTCGTCGCCGCAGTCTGCTTCATCCTCGCGCTCAAGGGGCTCAGCTCGCCGAAGCACGCCCGGCGGGGCAATCTGGTCGGTGCACTCGGGGCGTTCGTCGCGCTCGTCACTGTCTTCCTCTCGAGCCGGCTCGAGAACATTCCGTGGATTCTGGCCGCCATGGTGGTTGGCGCCGCGATCGCCGCTCCCGTGGCGCGCCGCGTCAAGATGACCCAAATGCCGCAGCTCGTCGCGGTATTCAACGGCGTGGGCGGCGGAGCGGCCGCCCTCGTGGCGCTGCTCGAACTCCCGCATGCGGACAACGGCTGGCTCCGGGTCGCGATCGTGTTCACTCTGCTCGTCGGGGCGGTCTCGTTCGCGGGGTCGGGCGTGACGTTCGCGAAGCTCCAAGAGCTCATGACGACTCGGCCCGTCGTATTCGGCGGCCTCTCCGTCCTCATGGGGGTTGTGCTCGTGGCGGCGGTCGGCGCGGCTTCCGCCGTCGTCGTCACCGGTTCGACGGGACTCGCCGTCGTCGTTCTGGTGGTGGGGCTCATCGCGGGCCTTCTGCTCGTCCTGCCCGTAGGCGGCGCGGACGTCCCGATCGTCATCTCGCTGCTCAACGCCTTCACGGGGCTCGCAGTTGCCGCGTCGGGACTCGTGCTCGGGAACGTCCTGCTCGTCGTCGCCGGCACCCTGGTCGGGGCCTCGGGCACGATCCTCACGCGGCTCATGGCCGCCGCCATGGGGCGGAGGGTCTCGGGGATCATGTTCGGCGCGTTCCGGGGTGGCTCGACGGCCGGTTCAACCGTGGCGAGCGAGCGGCCCGTGCGGTCCTCGAATCCCGAGGACGTCGCAGTGCTGCTCGGATATGCGCAGCGGGTCATCATTGTGCCCGGGTACGGGCTCGCCGTCGCCCAGGGGCAGCACACGGCCGCGGAGCTCGCGCAGGCGCTCGAATCGCGGGGTGTCGACGTCGAGTTCGCGATCCATCCCGTGGCCGGACGGATGCCGGGACACATGAATGTGCTGCTCGCGGAGGCCAACGTCCCGTACGAGTCGCTCAAGGAGATGAGCGAGGTCAACGGCGATTTCAAGCAGGCGGACGTCGCGCTCGTGGTGGGCGCCAACGACGTCGTCAACCCCGCGGCCAAGACCACGCCCGGCTCGCCGATCTACGGCATGCCCATCCTCGAGGCCGGCGACGCGCGGCAGGTCGTATTCCTCAAGCGGTCGATGCGGCCGGGGTTCGCCGGCATCGAGAACGATCTCCTCTACGAGCCGCAGACCACGCTGCTGTTCGGCGACGCGAAGGACTCGCTCGCCAAGGTCCTGACGGCCGTCAAGGCCCTCTGACTCGAGCCGCTGCTGCGCTCCCGCCCACTTCTCGGGCCCCGACACGTCAGTTTTGGGCCACGCGCCGCGCTCCCGACCGATTGGGAAACCACAACCCGGCGGGAGCGCGGGGAGGGCGGGGTGTGGAACCGCGATGCTGTCTGCAACCAAACCGCAACCCACCCGCTCCTACGCTCATCGCAACGCCGGCAGGGCCGGCCCCCTCAAGGGGAACCTGAGACAAAGGAGTTTCGCGATGACCGTCTACGCACAGCCGGGTACCGAGGGCAGCAAGGTCACGTTCAAGGACCGGTATGAGAACTTCATCGGCGGCGAGTGGGTGGCCCCGGTCGGTGGCCAGTACTTCGAGAACATCACCCCCGTGACCGGGCAGGTGTTCTGCGAGGTCGCCCGCTCGCAGGCCGCGGACATCGAGCTCGCCCTCGACGCCGCGCACAAGGCCGCCCCGGGCTGGGGCAGGACGTCGGTGGCCGAGCGCGCGCTCATCCTGCACCGGATCGCCGACCGCATCGAGGAGAACCTCGAGACGCTCGCCGTCGCCGAGACGTGGGACAACGGCAAGCCGGTGCGCGAGACGCTCGCCGCGGACCTGCCGCTGGCCGTCGACCACTTCCGCTACTACGCCGGCGCGATCCGGGCCCAGGAGGGCTCGCTCTCCCAGATCGACGAGACGACGACGGCGTACCACTTCCACGAACCGCTCGGGGTGGTCGGACAGATCATCCCGTGGAACTTCCCGCTCCTGATGGCCACGTGGAAGCTGGCCCCCGCGCTCGCGGCGGGCAACGCGGTCGTCCTCAAGCCCGCCGAGCAGACCCCGGCGAGCGTCCTGGTCCTCGCCGAGCTCATCCAGGACCTGCTCCCGGCCGGGGTGCTGAACATCGTCAACGGTTTCGGGGTGGAGGCGGGCAAGCCGCTCGCGTCGAGCCCCCGCATCCGCAAGATCGCGTTCACGGGCGAGACGACCACGGGGCGGCTCATCATGCTGTACGCGTCGCAGAACCTCATCCCGGTCACCCTCGAACTCGGCGGCAAGAGCCCG
>NZ_DAIUJO010000154.1:0-6711 GCF_036848755.1 Sinomonas sp.
CCGCGTCTTGCCCCAGAAGCTCTGTACCGGCTTGGTCCTCGACCCTTGATGGATGACTAGCGTGAACCGCTGTGGTTTATTTCGCGCTGATTTTCGCCGCCGCACAGGGGATTTCGGATGAAAAGGATCCTAGAAGCTCCGCATGCTGTGTTCACAGCCGCACTGCTGTCCGCGAGACCGGCCCTCCTCATTCGTTAATCGCTCGTAGATGGACGCTTCGTCCCAGAAGATTTCTGGAGTGTGGCAGGTTATCCACACCTTGCAGCAGCCGTTGTGTGTAGCCTGAGGCTAGTTATCCACAGCCAAATCCACAGCGACGATCCGTGATTGTTTGCATTGCCCTGCCACCGAACCCGGCGCCAACCCTAGTCCGGGTCATAAGCCAGACAGGGCATGTCCGCTTCGGCCCACGGACACCCGGATCCCATCCGTTTATTGCGTAGGACTCGGCGGGCAGTTTCACGTGAAACATGCATGCCTGAACCTTGGGATCGTCGGGCCGGACCTCGCCTGCCGGCTCGCACTGACGTTGACTATCTGGCGCTGAAGGCGGTCAAGGCGTTAGCAGGAAACAGCACGGAACCGTCTTGGCGTCCGCTTTGGCTAAGGAAGGATGCCGAAACCCCAAGGACGCGGCAGCCCCAGGAAAACGCACGGCTCCTCACACGGCGGTGAAGGTCGCCCACGTATGCGATCCCGGATCCTCGGTGAGCCACAGCTCTGACAATTCCGTGATGCGCCGGATGAGGTCGCCACGGGGTTGCCGATCGTTCCATTGCGCTCAGCAAATTTTTGATCCCGGCGAACCGCCTGCGGCGTGCAGGTAGGCGAAGGCGACCCCTGGATGCACACCTCCGAGAGGGCGCCATACTCATCAAGCGCACGACCTGGATCGAAGTTTGGTTCCCCGACGCAGGTCAACACGCCGTCACCCTCGCGGCCAACGTGAGCCAGACTGGACCTACTGATCCGGACAGGGATCACGTTGCAGCTGGCCGGCAGGCGCGCCTAGCGTTCCCGTATCAATAGCCACAGCCCGCTGACGGGACGGGCCTAAGGGGCCGGCTAGAAAGAACACTCCCCGCCCATCTCTTCGGGCCTTGCATCTCGCTCGGGAGAGATCAGTTAGCTTCGATCCACGCTGGTCGCGAGCTTCGCGGCATAGCGGAGAACGTTTTTGGCCCCCGCGGCTCGCTGCACCAATGTGGCGCCAAAGGCTCACTTCGCCCCTTTGGTGTTTCACGTGAAACGTCCTGCGGCGTCCATTGCCCCCTCTCGGTGTGATCCTTACCTTCCGGAAGGGCCCCCTGCGCGTGCGCCCGTACCCTCTGGAACGGTGTCGCCTGTCCATGCGTTCGGAGCACGCCGGCGCGCGTCGCTCAAACCCGTGGGCTGCAGTCGACCCAACACCTCGCTAAGAGTCATTGAAAAGCTATCCTCAGAGCCGCTGGGAAATGACTCGAATCCGCGGGAAGAGCACGCTGTCCCTCGACATTGGGGCTTATGAATCGGGGCCAAGTGCGCCAATCCGCATAGTGGCATCCGGAGGCAGTACGCCACTGGACCCCTGATCGCTACCCGCATCCCTTCTCACACGCGTTGAAGAGGCGGACGGTTTCCTCCGGTTAGATCATCACATCCGGAAGACTCCCCGGAGATGCTCGCTCTTGCTCATCGGCGGGCCGTTATGCCGACCGCGCCGACGGTCGAGCAGACCCACGCTGCTCATCGATGGGTGGGGCGGTCGACCAGCAGCTCCCCTGGTACTCCGACGTGCCGAGGGGCTTCAAACTTGCCGAGGGGCTGCAAACCGATGACTTCGGCCGAGAGGACAGAGCACACCACGGCGCCCACGCCCCTCTTGGCTGTTTCCATTCCCTCCAGCAACAACCAAGTTGACGGTCTGGAAAGACAAATCGCTACTTACCGCGACTTGGCGTTGGGGTGGAGACGGAAACGGGGTCAACCGTCGCGTGCAGGATGCAAAAAGAAGTCGCCCAGCCCCGGGGCCAGCCAGCGTCGGTTCACCCAGTCTGGGATAATTCAGTCAATCGCAACTCGCCGTAACTAGGTCGCATGGCCAGCAATACCCTTCAAAACATGACTCAGCGAGCTCCGCGTTGCTCCGTCTGAAACACGTCATAACTACTGCAAGAGCTCGGCGTCTCCGGAGCGTCCGCTTGCTTAGCCCGAAGGTTCGGCTTTCGGTTCCCGTACACGGTTTCGGTCCGCGTGCACAGTTTTCGGTCGCTCGACTACAAACAGAACAACGGGACAGCAGCAGTGGGCGAAACTCCCACACCTCTAGCGGCCATGGTTGCTTTCCCGGCTTTTTGGAAGCCGGCATCGCCGCAGACACGACAGGACAAGCCCCTCGCGGTGGTCGAGAGAACCTCCTCGACGGTTTCACGTGAAACGACGCGGCCGCATCCTCGGCACCTCGGCAGGCCCCACGTTGGCTAAGCCTGCGCACTGCCGGAGTTTCAGAAAAGAAGCATCGCGGAAAATCGCGGCTCCCCGACGCAGTCTAAAGCGGGATGCGAACCCGTGCAGCTGAGAATCAACGGGCATGCCGGCATCCGACGCCCTGGCTCGTCTCGGAGCCAGAGTACTGGCAATAAAAGCCGAGGGCCGCCTCCGTATGGAGGCGGCCCGGAGAAACTACTCGACTACCTACTCCGCCCCAGGGTTCAGGACTCCCATAATGCGGTTGAGGTCTTCAACACTGGCGAACTCAATGCTCACGCGCCCCTTGCGCGCACCCAACGTGATCTTGACATTCGTATCTAGCCGATCGGCAAGCGTCGACGCGAGAAAGTCGAGACGCTCATGCCGAGCATTTGGCTTCGGGATATTGGACCGTCGTGGATCCCCCGGATCCTGGTAAAGCGCCACCGCCTCTTCAGTCGCGCGCACCGACAGGCCTTCCGCCACAATGCGTTGGGCAACCCTTTCCATCGCCCCGGGATCGGGAAGAGACAGAAGCGCGCGCGCATGACCTGCGGAGAGAACACCTGCAGCGACCCTCCGCTGAACCAGCGGCGGCAGCCGGAGGAGACGAATTGTGTTGGAAACCTGAGGGCGGGAACGCCCGATGCGATCCGCAAGTTCTTCATGGGTTGTCCCGAAGTCCTCGAGCAGCTGCTGATAGGCTGCCGCCTCTTCCAGCGGGTTCAGCTGACTCCGATGAAGATTCTCAAGCAGAGCGTCGCGCAAAAGGTCATCGTCACTCGTGTCACGAATGATGGCGGGAATGGTTTCCAGCCCGGCTTGCTGAACCGCACGCCAACGGCGCTCGCCCATGACGATCTCGTAGCTTTCGCTACCAAGTTCGGTTGATTCACGAACGACGATAGGCTGAAGCACGCCTATCTCGCGGACGGAATGCACGAGCTCGGCCATCTCGTCCTCATCGAAGACGCTGCGCGGCTGCTTTCTGTTCGGGTGGATCGATGCCACCGGGAGTTCTGCGAACTGGGCTCCCGGCACTTCTACGAGATCCAGATCGTCGGCACCCTCACCATCAGCCGAGCCGGCGCCGGACGACGTCCCTCCGGCTGATCGAGGGCTCTTCCTCTTCCCCGACTCTGCCTGCGACCGTTCGGATTCACCGGCCGCGGTGGCTCTCTCGACAGCGCCGGCTTCGGACTCTCCACGCTCGGGCGTCCCCTCCTCGACAGGACGGTCTGCCCGGGGGGAACGATTCAAGGATTCTTCGCCAGCCGGAGCGACGGGAGCGCTCGGTTCTGCCTCGGCTTCGCCGGCACTCCGCTGCTCCGGGAAGAACAGGTCCACTGGACGTGACGCTGAACCAGAACCAGCAGCAGCTCCTGAGCTTGGAATCAAAGCCCCCAGGCCACGGCCCAGTCCACGGCGCTTCTCGCTCATGCGCGAACTTCCTCCTTCGGACCCTCAGAGGTGAGGGTATGACCAGTATGCAAACTAGCGCTCAGCGATTTCCGCCGCCGCCTCCATATAGGAGAGAGCACCAGTCGACGACGGGTCATACGTCATGACCGTCTGCTGGTAGCTCGGGGCCTCTGAAATTCGCACCGAACGCGGAACGACTGCATCGAGTACCTGCTGCGGGAAGTGTTCACGGACCTCCGCCGCCACCTGAGCTGCCAGGTTCGTACGGCCGTCGTACATGGTCAGCAAGATCGTCGAAACGCACAGGTCTGCATTGAGATGCTTCTGGATCATTTCAATATTGCTGAGCAACTGGCTGAGACCCTCGAGGGCGTAGTACTCGCACTGAATCGGTATGAGCACTTCGTTCGCTGCACAGAATGCATTGACCGTGAGCAGCCCGAGGCTCGGGGGGCAGTCGACGAAGATGTAGTCGAGGCGTTCGAGGCCTTGCGACTCACGCTCCTTGGCGTAGATCTCGATGGCACGCCGGAGCCGCTGCTCGCGGGCAACGAGGGACACGAGTTCGATCTCTGCGCCCGCGAGGTGAATCGTGGCCGGCGCGCATTCCAGGCGTTCGACGTCGGGGCACGAGCGCACGACTTCGCCCAAGGCAACGTCATTGATCAGCACGTCATAGATGCTCTCAACGTCCGCGTGATGCTCGATGCCCAGCGCGGTCGACGCGTTGCCCTGAGGATCGATGTCGATGACCAGAACATTGAGCCCCGAGGCGGCTAACGCAGCGGCGATATTGACGGTGGTCGTCGTCTTTCCGACGCCACCCTTCTGGTTCGAGACAGTGAAGATGCGAGTCGCCTCTGGCCGACGGAGCTTGCGCTGGCTCAACCGCTCACGGCGCTTCGTCTCGTTCGCCAGCTGACTCCCAATAGGACTCGATTCGTCGATCGTGATTGCAGAACCGTTGCCCGCCGTTCCGCTCGGAGCCGACGTTTCACGTGAAACGGAAACAACCTTAGAAGTTTGAGAAACAGGAGACGGTGCTACGGTTGTCGAGCTACCGAGCCCCAGCGACACGAAAGGCGGGATCCGCTGAGCCGATGACTCGTCACTGGTCACTGTTCACTCACTCTCGGGTCGCGTCGATGTCCTTCACTCTAGCCTAGCGGGTAGCTGCACCCGCGGACCGGATCAGGCAGGGCCGACGGCGATCCGCACCACGGTCGTCGGCTCCTCGAGCAGGCCCTCCCCGACCACCTTGATCTCGGGGCTGTGACCCCGATGCTTCTTGATCACCTTCGCAGCGTTTTCGAGTTCTTCAGCCGCGCTGCGCCCCTTGATTGCGACCAGCGATCCCGAGCCGCCGAGCAACGGCAGTGTGATCGGAACCAGCTTGGAAAGGGCGGACACGGCCCGCGCCGTCACGTAGTCCGCGGTCACGAGGTCCACGGCCTGCTCCGCTCGGGAACGTATCACCCGCACGTTCTCGAGGCCAAGATCCGCGACAACCTCCTCGAGCCAGAGCACACGGCGTTCAAGGGGTTCGATGAGGACGAGAGTGAGGTCCGGTCGGGCCAAGGCGAGACAGAGCCCTGGCAGGCCGGCCCCACTTCCCACGTCCGCGACCGTCGCATTGACGGCCAGTTCAGACTCGATCACCGCACAGTTCAGAACGTGTCGGCTCCAGAGGCGCGGAACCTCACGGGGCCCGATGAGCCCGCGTTCGAGACCGGACGTCGCGAGGTGTTCCACGTAGCGCCGGGCCAGGTCGAGTCGCTCCCCGAAGATCTTCTCCGCAGCAGCGAGCTCGGCCCCCTCGAGGTGCGGGAGCCCGCCGTCGTCCGTTGGGGAAGTCCCGGCCAGATCCTCCGCCACGTCAGTCTGCGGAGACGACGATGTGACGCTTCGCGCCCTCGCCCTCGGACTCGCTCACCAGGCCGAGATCTGCCACGGCATCGTGCACGATCTTCCGCTCGTAGGAGCTCATCGGCACCAGGTGCACGGCTTCACCCCCGGACTTCACCTTGGCGACGGCTTCTTCTGCCAGCGAGTGCAGATACTTCGCCCGCTGACTCCGGTATCCGTTGACGTCGAGGACAAGGCGCGATCGAGTGCCGGTCTGGGACAGCACGGCCAGGCGCGTGAGCTCCTGGAGTGCGTCGAGGACTTCGCCGCCCTTGCCGACGAGCGCCGTCAGACCGCTGTTGCTGCTCTCGTCAGCAACGACCGAAAGATAGGTCCGGCCACCCCGGACCTCAATGTCAATGTCGCCGTCGATGTCGGCGATGTCGAGAAGTTCCTCGAGGTAGTCGGCGGCGACGTCGCCCTCCTCCTCGAGGCGGTTCATCGAGGTCTCGCCAGCGTCGTCGTCCGTGTCCTCGACGGCGTCGGTGTTGCCCTCGGCGGCACCCTCGACGGCATCCTCGGTGTCTGCCGCAGTCGGCTCGGCTGCGTCCTCAGTGGCCTCGAAGTCCATGTCCTCGGTACCGCTCTGTGCGGCGGTTTCAGCAGGGCTCACTTCTTCCTCCTGTTCTTGCGCTGAGGCTGTTGGCGCTGCCCCTTGGGCTGCGCGGGTTCTGGGATGTCTTCGGCCTTCATAGTCTTGCCCGTTGTCACATCGATCGGGGCGAGACCCCTCGCGGCCCGACGCTCATTGAGCGCCCTCGCGGCGGGCGAGCCCGGAGCGGGCATCCGTCGGATGACGTAGAACTGCTGGCCCATGGTCCAGAGGTTGCTGATCGTCCAGTAGATCAGGACGCCGATCGGGAAGTTGATACCGCCGATTCCGAAGACGAGCGGGAGGATGTAGAGCAGGATCTTCTGCTGGCGCATGAACGGGCT
>NZ_DAIUJO010000155.1:0-6645 GCF_036848755.1 Sinomonas sp.
TAAATGAATATAGTTCATTTAGTCGGGAACGCAACCCCCTGCATGAGGCGCCTTGTCGCCTAGACTCCGGATCATGGAGCCCGCCCCGTCCGCCGCGCCCGAGACCTCGGGCGCCTCCGCCCCGCGCCGCCGCGGGAGGCCGTCCCAGCCCGTCCTCTCGCGGGGCAAGATCACGACGGCGGCCCTCGCCATCATCGGAAGGGCGGGCTACGAAGGGCTCACCATGGCCGCCCTCGCCCGCGAACTCAAGACTGCGCCGTCGGCCCTGTACAACCACGTCGCCTCGAAGGACGAGGTGCTCAACTGGGTCCAGGACGACGTCAACGACACCATCGACACCTCCGCCTTCGGACGTGACCCCTGGGATGTCGCGCTCATCAGATGGGCCTACTCGTACCGCGAAGCGTTCGCGAACCACTCGCCGCTCATCCCCGTGATCGCCGTCCTGCCCATCACCGGCGCGCCGCATACCCTCGAGATGTATGAGCGCGTCGCCGAGGGGCTCCGCGCCGGGGGCTGGCCTGAGGATCTCGTGATCGACGCGATCGTGGCCGTCGAGTCGTTCATCCTCGGCTCGGCCATGGACGTCTCGGCCCCCGAATGGATCTTCGACGTCGGCGAGCGGCGCGATCTTGCCCCCACCTTCGCCGACGCGGTCGGGGCACGGCGCGGGCGCGGTCGTGCCGCCGCGGACGACGCGTTCGCGCTGGGACTCCACGCGCTCGTCGCAGGGCTCCGCGGGACCCTCGCCTCGACCCTCGCGACGCGCCGCTGACCCCAGAGGCCCCTTCGCCCCTCCCCCTTGACCGTGGGCTGCGTCACTGCTCTAATAAACGAACGTCATTCATTTAGTGGCTCCCAGAGATCTACTCGCAAGCAGACCCCCACAAGAAGGACCCCATGCACGAGATCCTTGCCCTGCAGCCCCCGGTGTCGTGGGCCCGCACGAGCGAAGACACCGACCGCCGCGAACCGCTGCGCGTCGCGCTCGTCCAGCACCGCTGGCACGACGACCCTTCCGCGACCGAGGCCGAGCTCGAGGAGGGCATCCGGCGGGCAGGCGTGCGCGGCGCGAAGCTTGTCTTCCTTCCCGAGCTCACGCTCTCGCGCTACCCCGCCGACACCCTCCCCGCCTACAGGCCGAGCAGCATTGCCGAGGATCTGGAGACGGGCCCCACCCTCGCCTTCGCCCGCCGCGCCGCCCAGAAGCACGGCATCGCAGTCCACGCGAGCCTCTACCGCAAGGGCGACGAACACGACGAGCGCGGCTTCAACACCGCAATCCTCGTCGGCCCCGACGGCAGCCTCCTCGCAGCGACCGACAAGCTCCACATCCCGGTCACCGAGGGCTACTACGAGGACGAGTTCTTCCATCAGGGCCCCCAGCCCGGCCAGCCGCAGGCCGCCAACCACGGCTATCCGGTCCACGCCCCGGCCGAGCTCGGCGGCGTACGCCTCGGCCTTCCCACGTGCTGGGACGAATGGTTCCCCGAACTCGCTCGCGTCTACTCGCTCAACGGCGCCGAGGTCCTCGCCTACCCGACAGCCATCGGCTCCGAGCCTGGCCACCCAGGCTTCGACACGGAGCCGCTCTGGCGGCAGGTCATCGTCGGAAACGGGATCGCCAACGGCCTTTTCATGGTGGTCCCGAATCGCTGGGGAAACGAAGGACTCGTGACCTTCTACGGCTCGTCGTTCATCTCCGACCCGTACGGCCGCATCCTCGCCCGCGCCCCGCGGGAGGGCTCCGCCGTCCTCATCGCCGACCTCGACCTCGACCAGCGGCGGGACTGGCTCACCCTCTTCCCCTTCCTCACCACCCGCCGACCCGAGACCTACGCCGCGCTCACGGCGCCAGTCGACCCCACGGCCCCGTTCGGCGTCGTGCCCCAGCTCGAAGGCGCGCGCCCATGACCTGGCGCATGCCCGCCGAGACCGAGCCGCACGAGCGGCTCTGGATGGCCTGGCCCTCCGGCGGCTACACGCTCGGCGAGACCGACGCGGAGGCCCATGAGGCCCGTGCAGCCTGGGCCGCAGTCGCCCATGCGGCGCTTCGCTACGAGCCCGTCACCATGGTGGTGCGCCCCGAGGACCGCGCCATCGCGGCAGCTTACCTCGACGCGCGGGTCGGCCTCGTCGAGGCACCGCTCGACGACGCGTGGATGCGCGACATCGGCCCGAGCTTCGTGACGGACGACGACGGTCGGCTGGGAGCGGTCGACTGGGTCTTCAACGGCTGGGGGCAGCAGAGCTGGGCCTCGTGGGAGCACGACTCGGCGATCGGGCGGACCGTCGCCGACGCCGCCGCAGCCCAGCCCGTGCCGAGCGGCCTGGTCAACGAGGGCGGAGGGTTCCAGACCGACGGCCAGGGTACCGTGCTCCTCACCGAGTCCGTTCAGCTCGACCCCTTCCGCAACCCCGGCCTGACGAAGGCCGCCGTCGAAGCCGAGTTCGGGCGCACTGTCGGGGCCCGCCACGCCGTCTGGCTCCCGCGCGGACTCACGCGGGACACGAAGGAGTTCGGCACCCGCGGGCACGTCGACCTCGTCGCGGCGATCCCGTCACCGGGGACCCTGCTCGTGCACGTCCAGACGAACCCAGAGCACCCCGACCACGAGGTGAGCCACCAGCTGCTCGAGGTCCTCCACGCCTCCCGCACCGCGGACGGCAAGCCGTGGCAGATCACGGAGATCCCCGCCCCCGAGCAGCTGCACGACGGCGAGGACTGGGTGGACTGGAGCTACATCAACCACGTCGCCGTCAACGGCGGCGTCGTCGCCTGTGCCTTCGGCGACCCCCAGGACGAGAAGGCCCTCCGCCTCCTCGCCGACGCCTACCGCGGGCGGCAGGTCTCCGCCGTCGACGCCCGTCCGCTCTTCGCGCGCGGCGGAGGCATCCATTGCATCACCCAGCAGCAGCCCACCCGCACCTTCCGCCCCTCCGCAGGCATTGCCGCCGCGGATCGCACGAAAGAAAATGGCCTCTGATGTCCCAGAACTCCCCCATGCTGCAGAACTCCTCTGCGCTTCTGCGGAACCCCACCGCGCTCAAGCGGTCGCTCGGCCTGTGGGCGATCGTCGGCCTCGGTCTGGGGTACATGACCCCGACCACCGTCTTCGACACCTTCGGCATCGTCTCGGGCGAGACCAACGGCGTCGTCCCGCTTGCCTACCTCGTCGCGCTCGTCGCCATGGTCTTCACGGCCGTCAGCTACGGCCGGATGACCCGGGTCTACCCGTCCGCCGGCTCCGCCTACACGTACACGTCGGAGACGATCCATCCGAACCTCGGGTTCCTCGTCGGCTGGGCCTCCCTCCTGGACTATCTCCTCCTCCCGCTCGTCAATGCCCTGCTGATCCGCATCTACATGGAGTCGTTCTTCCCGGACACTCCCGCCTGGCTCTGGGTCGTCGCGTACGTCGTGCTCATCACGGTGATGAACCTCTGGAGCATGAACTCGACGTCGAAGGTCAACGGCATCCTCGTCGTCTTCGAGGTGGTGCTCATCGGCGTCTTCGTCGTGCTGGCGTGGAACGCCCTCACCCACGGCGCCGGGGACGCCTCCATCTTCTCGTCGACCCCGCTCTTCCACGACGGCGTGGACGCATCGGCGGTCATCAGCGGCGCGACGGTGGTCTGTTTCTCCTTCATCGGCTTCGACGCCATCACGATGTACACGGAGGAAGCCAAGGACACCAGCACGGTCCCGAAGGCGATCGTCCTCGCGCTCCTGATCGGCGGCGCGATCTTCTTCGTCGCCGCGTGGTTCGGCCAATCGGTCTTCCCGACGCTCGACGGCTTCCAGAACACCGACGACACGCTGCCCGAGATGGCCCTCAAGGTCGGTGGAGAGTTCTTCAAGATCCTCTTCACCTCGGCCGCGTTCGCCGCGACCGTCGCCTCGAGCCTCTCTTCGCACGCTTCGGTGTCCCGCATGATCTACGTCATGGGCCGCAACGGCCGGGGCCCCGTGTCGCGCTTCTTCTCCTTCGTCCACCCGAAGTACCGGACCCCGACGTCGGCCGTCCTCTTCGTCGGCGCCGTCTCGCTCCTCGCGATCCCGTTCACGCTCGAATTCATCTCCTCGATGATCAACTTCGGCGCGCTCATCGCGTTCACGTTCGTCAATCTCACGGTGATCATCCTGTTCGTGGTCCGGCGGAAGCAGTTCCGCTCGCCGCGGGACGTGTTCAGGAACATCGTGCTGCCTGTGATCGGCATGGCGCTCACGGGCGTCCTCTGGGCCAACCTCCAGGCCGATGCGCTCACGTACGGCGCCATCTGGCTCGGCATCGGCATGGTGTGCCTCCTCGTCATGACGCGCGGCTTCCGACAGCGGATCAACGTGAGCATGCGGGAGGAGGACGCCGTCGAGCTCGACGGCGAGTCCGTCACCGCCTAGCGCCCCCCGCGCGACCCTCGCGGGCCGCTTCGAAGCGAACGACGACGGCGCTCCCCTTCCGCGCACGGGGAGAGCCGTCGTCGTCCTTGCTGTGAGACAGTGAAGCGTGCCCGAAATCCTGCCCTTCCGCTATCTGTTCGGCCCCGGACCGAGCAATGCGTACCCCGAAGTCATGGCCGCCCTGTCCCACCCCGTGATCGGGCATCTCGACCCGGCGTTCATCGACCGCCTGGACCGCGTCGCGGAGGGCCTGCGCCGCGTCTGGGGCACGCGCAACGCGAGAACGTGGCCCGTGAGCGCGACGGGGTCGGGCGGCATGGAGGCCGCCTTCGTGAACATGGTGTCCGACGGCGACGTGGCCGTCGTCGCCGTCAACGGGCTGTTCGGCGAGCGCATGTGCGAGATCGCCCGGAGGTGCGGCGCCGACGTCGTTCGGGTGGACCACGAGTGGGGCCAGCCGGTCGACGTCGACCGCGTCCTGAGCGCGCACCCGCACCCGAAGGTCATCGCAGCCGTCCACGCCGAGACGTCCACGGGAGTCCGCTCCGACATCGCTGCGCTCGGTGCGGGCAAGGGCGATGCCCTGCTGCTCGTCGATGCCGTGACCTCGATCGGCGGCCTCGAACTCCGCGCGGACGGCTGGGGCATCGACATCGGCTACGCCGGAACGCAGAAGTGCCTCGGCGTACCGCCGGGCCTCTCGCCCTTCACCGTCTCGGAGCGTGCCTTCGAGCGGCGGGTCAAGGATCCGCGCTCGTGGTACTTCGACATCGGCCTGCTCGGCGGGTATGTCGGCGCCGGCGAGGGCCATACGCGCACGTACCACCACACGGCGCCGGTAACGATGGTCGCGGGGCTCGAGGCCGGCCTCGACCGGATCCTCGTCGAGGGGCTCGAGAACGTCTGGGCCCGGCACGAGGCCGCGGGCGCCGCGCTGCGCGACGGGCTCGAGGCGTTGGGGCTCGAGCTGTTCGCCGCCGAAGGCCACCGGCTGCCGAGCCTCACCACGGTGAAGGTGCCCGATGGGCTCGACTCGGCCCGCGTGCGCACGCATCTTCTCGAGCGGTACAGCATCGAGATCGGGGCGGGCGTGGGGCGCTACGCAGAATCGGTCTGGCGGATCGGGCTCATGGGTCCCAACGCGACGCCCGCGGGCGTGACCTTGGTGCTGGGGGCGCTCGAGGAGGCGATTGCCGCATCGTGAGCGACGCGTTCACCCCCGCCGGCATCACCCACTACCTTCCGCCGGACTTCCTCGCGATGAGCCTGCGGCGGGACGTCCTCGCGGGCCTCGGCAAGAGCCCGAAGACGCTCCCGCCCAAGTGGTTCTACGATCAGCGGGGCAGCCAGCTGTTCGAACGCATCACGCTGCTCGAGGAGTACTACCCGACGCGCGCCGAACGCGAGGCGCTCGAGCTCCACGCCGAGGACATCGCCGCAGCGGCCCCGGCGGAGACGCTCATGGAGCTCGGCTCCGGCTCGTCCCGCAAGACACCGCTCCTCCTCGACGCCCTCGCCGCCGCGGGGCCCCTCCGCCGCTACATCGCCGTGGACGTGAGCGACAGCGCACTCATCGCAGCGCGCAAGGAGCTCGCCGCCCTGTACCCCGCGCTGGATCTCGAGGCCGTTGCTGCGGACTTCGAGCACCAGCTGCACCTCCTACCGCACGAGGGGTGCCGGATGATCGCGTTCCTCGGCGGCACGATCGGCAACTTCGAGCCGGAGGACCGCCACCAGTTCCTCCGCTCGATCCGCGATTGCCTGAGGCCTGGCGAGGGCTCGCTGCTCATCGGCACGGACCTCGTGAAGCCGCCCTCCGTGCTGGTCCCCGCGTACGACGACGCCGAGGGCGTCACCGCCGAGTTCAACCGGAACGTCCTGCGCGTGCTCAACGCCGAGCTAGGCGCCGACTTCGATGTCGACGCGTTCGAGCATGTCGCGCTGTGGAACGAACGCGAGGAATGGATCGAGATGAGGCTCCGGGCGACCCGCCCCATGCGCGTCCGGCTGCCCGGAGTGGACCTCGAGGTGGACTTCGCGGCTGGCGAGGACCTGCGCACCGAGATCTCGGCCAAGTTCCGCCCCGAGCGATTCGCGGCCGACCTCGACGAGGCGGGCTTCGGCGTCGTCGGCCAATGGACCGACGCGGCCGGACGCTTCGGGCTCACGCTCGCCGAGCCGCGCTAGAGGGCGTTCCCAGAAGCTCACAAGGGTGTAACCGCGCGGAAACCGGGGAGCCGTAG
>NZ_DAIUJO010000156.1:0-6542 GCF_036848755.1 Sinomonas sp.
CGTACTCCTCGACGATGAAGTCCACATCGAACTCGGCTGCCACCGCCTTCACGAAGGCCATGGGTCCGAAGAGAGCGATGTGATTCTGGATCCGAAGACCGAGAAGGTGATCGAGAGGACCTGGTGAGCCAGACGGATCGCCAACGAGACATTCCAAGGCGTCGGCTGCATGGTTCTTGAGGGCGTCGGGTCCCTTGGACAAACAGAGTTCGTGGATAACCCGAGTAAGTTCTCCATGCAAAGACAAGAATGCTTTGATCATGTGGCTCTCGCCGTTGTACCGCATGACTCCGATCTCGTGCACTGGCACCCTTCCCCTCACGTCAGCTTCATTCCGAGGCTAAAGGGGAGGGCCGACAAACGAGCGTGGGCCGTAGTCGCCTGTGCGCTTGAGACTCTGGTCCTCAATAGGATGAGGCGTGAGCGAACGAGAGATCCCCCTCCCCGGCGGCGATGTCACCGAGGGTGTCGTGCGCGTCGGGGACACCGTCCGACGACCGCTCGGCCCACACTCGCCACTCGTCCACGGGATCCTTCGACACCTCGAGCACCGAGGCTTCGATGGCGCCCCGCGTTTCCTCGGGATCGACGAACAAGGCCGCGAAACCCTCACTTTCATCGAGGGAGAGGTCGCCAACCGCCCCCATCCAGACTGGCTCGCCGACCAGAACCGCCTCGTCTCCCTGGCTCGCCTCGTGCGGCGCCTCGACGACGCCATGGCGGGCTTCGCGCCGTCGTCGGACGTGCTCAATGCTCTCGCCGCGCCGGAAATCCCGGGGATGCCGCCGGCGCCGTCCGAAGAGCCCGATTTCATCGGCCACCTGGACATCACGCCGGAGAACGTCGTCTTCCGCGGCGGCGAGGCAGTGGCCCTCATCGACTTCGACCTCGCCAAGCCGGCCACCCGGGTCGACGAGGTCTTCAACCTGTGCATGTGGTGGGCGCCCTTTGCCCCCGACGAGGACAGGAGCGACCCGCTCAAGGGCGTCGACGCCGTCGCCCGTACGCGCATCATCGCGGACGCCTACGGGCTCGACACCCGCGGCCGCGAACTCCTGCTCCCCACCGCCCTACGCCGCAGCGAGCGGAGCTGGTACCTCATGAAATACCGGGCCGAGCACGACGGCGGCGGCTGGCTTCGCATGTGGCAGGACGGCGCGGGGGAGCGGATCCAGCGACGCGTCGCGTGGCTCGAAGCAACACACGATCAGCTGGTCGAAGCGCTGCTGGCGTAGGGACGTGCAACCGCCTGGAGAAAAGGCCGCTTCGGGTCTCGCGCGTGTCCGGTCGCCGTCGTACCTTGATCGCATCGGGGGCGGGGAAGCGTATCGGCGCGGAACACCGCTGAGGGTACACCGCATCATCACAGGCAAGGGCGCCGGGAACTACCTCAGCTGAAAAGAAGAGGGCCATGCCCATTGTCGACGAGAGCATCGTCATCCCCGTCCCTCCCGAGAAGGTCTTCGACTACGTCGTCGAGCCCTCGAACGTGCCGTCCTTCCAAGCCACAGTGCAGAGCTGCGAGCTAGAAGGCGACGGACCGGTCGACGTCGGCTCCCGCATCAAGGGGACGAGCAAGATCCTGGGGATCACGTTCGACTGGACGACCGAGGTGGTCCAACATGAGCGCCCGACGAAGTGGGTCAGCAAGACCCTTGACGGCAGCAAGCTCCCGTTCACCGTGACCTACACCATCACACCAGAGGACAGCGGAACGCGCATGAGGTACCACCTCGAAGCAGCCTCGGGCCTCGGTGGAGTCTTCGGCCGACTCGCCGATGCGATGGTCAACCGGGCGTACACACACCAAGTCCGCGCAGACCTCGCGACACTCTCCGAGATCCTCACGCACGGGAACACGGAGCAGGGCGAGGCCTAAATCGGCGGGTGGCCACCATGGCTTCCAGATCCCGCGAGGCCGCGGCTCTCCTCCTCGCCCTCCTGCTTGCCGCCTGCCAGTACAGCGCCCCAGGCCCGGCAGACTCCACCTCCCCGCCGCCGCCGAGCGCGCCCACCGATCCCATCGACCAGCAGACAAACCTGTTCCTGAAAGACGGCGCGGTCTCCGCCGTCGTCCAGGTGCGCTGGCCCGGCGGGGAGTGGTCGAAGGCCTACGGCGTCCGCAGCCTCGAGGGCAAAGGCGAGGCCCAGCCCACTGATCGCTCCGAGGTCGGCGGTGTGACGGAGACGCTCACGGCCGTGACCGCGCTCAAGCTCGTCGAGGATCACCTGATCGGCCTCGACGACCCCGTGAACAATGTCATCCCGAACTTCACTTCCGTCATGCACCCTCCCGGGCCGATCACCGTCCGTGAACTGCTCGCCCAGACGTCCGGGATTCCCGATTACGTTCCCGTCTCCTTCCCGGACGTGGACCTACGGCCACAACTCGCCCAGCCGCTCCCTCTTGCACAGGCGCTCGCGGATGCCGGGACTCAGCCGTGGCCGGCCAGGAGCGTCGGCCTCTTCAGCTACACCGAGACGAACTACATCGCCCTCGGCCTGCTCGTGCAGACCCTGCGGAAGAAGCCCTTCCCGGACGTGCTCGACGAGGAGGTCATCGCCCCGCTCGGCCTGCAGCACACGACCCTGGCGCACGTCGAGCCCGCCCAACCCGACATCCTCCACGGGTACATCACCCTGCGGAACCAGCAGATCGACACGACAGACAACACCCACTTCGCCGGCTCTTCCAGCAGGGGTCTCACCACGACCATGGCCGACTTGAACACCTTCTTCGGATCCCTCTTCGGCGGCAGGCTCCTCGCGCCCTCCTCCTTGGCGCTCATGGAGAAGGGCACGGGTGCGGGCCCCTACGGGCTCGGCATCTGGAAGGGCTCGGTGGGGTGCAGCGCGAGCAGCCGTCGGTTCGTTTCAGTGGGAATCCAAGCGGATCACATCGCCGTCGGGATCGCGAGCGACGACGGGAAGTACACCGCGAGCATGGATGTCGCCCCACCGCCGCTCCCAACCACCGCTGAGGACCCGAGCGGCGATCGGCACCGCAACCTGATAGAGACCCAGATCGACTCGACGCTCAACCAGACACTCGACGCGCTCTGCCCGGCGCCGTGACCGGCCGGCCCGGCCGCGCCGCGGCTGGACCCGCCCCCTCAATCGCCCCTGAGCAGCCTGAGCGCGTCGATACGATTCGTGCAGCCGAGCTTGGAGTACGCGTGCTCGAGGTGCTTCGCGACCGTCCGCGGGCTGATGCCAAGAAGATGGCCGATCGCCATTCCGGTGAGCCCTTGGGCGAGGAGACGAAGGATCTCCTGTTCCCTGCCCGTCACGTCGTGCTCCTCGGCGATCCCTTCCCACTGCCGACCGAGCCGTCCGTCCGAGAACGCCAGATCGAGAAGCCTGAGCACAGGTTGGACGTGGCGGGCGAGATCCACCTCGTCGTCCGAAAAGTCCCTTCCCAGCCGGTTCATGGTCCAACCTTGGATGCGGAGCGGCGACGTCCTCTGGGCCAGGAAGGAGAGCTGCCTGTTCGTTCCGAGCCGGGCGAGCCCTTCGCGGTAAGCGCGCGTCCGGTAGAGCTGCCCGTCGGTCACGAGGTCGCTCAGTCGCCTCGGGCTCCAGATTGCTTCGCCTCTGGCCTCTACGTAGCTGAGAACCAGGGGATGGTCCTCCCAGAGCTCCAGCAGGATTCGCGCGACATCAGCATCATCCAGCGGGCAGTCGGGATAAACGGAGACTTCGGCACTCGGCGCGTCGCCGTCAAGGACATTCCACGCGACGTTCTCGCCGGGGAAGAGTTTGTAGAGGAGCTCGCTTGCTGCGCGGAGGTACTCGTCCCGGCCATGCAGGCCGACGAGATCCGCGGCAAGTTCCGTAGCTGGCTCCATGACACGCCTCCGGACTCTCTGCTCGCTCCGATGCGTCGAGAGTAGGAATGCCGCTTGTCTGCCTACAAGTGCCATCGATGCGGAGAACCTCGGGAGGCGGACGACTTCCTTTGAGCCCCACCGAGGGCAGGACTACCGAGACTGCGCGATCAATTTCTGCCAACTCGCGAGTAACATAACCGGCGCTCAAGTGTCGGGTATGTGAAAGCCTCCGAATCCGGAACCTAGGGCCTTGAAAAAGTGTCCGCGGGGGAGCATGGCTCTAGTGCGCCGCGACGGGACGGCGCACTAGAGGTGCGGGCGCCCGCTCCTGCCAAGGGGTTCCTGAGTGCGGGCGCTCTGACTCGGTGGGCTACCGGTTCATCCGTTCAATTGGTGACGCTCTTGATGATGAGGTCATCAATATAGGAATCGCCCATTTGCTGGTAATGCTCGGCACCCAGCTGCACACGGGTTGCGGTCGAAGCCACGGTATTCACACTGGAGCTCGAGTAGACCTTCGCGCCGTCGAACCACACCTCCACCGTTGACGCACTCCCGTTGGGAATGACATGCATCACGACGTGGTGCCAGGCCCCCAGCGAAATGCTGGATCCGATCAGCCGGGTGTACGTGAAGGAGCCGCCGGGGGCGAGAACCCGCAGCCAGAGCTGGCCGTTGCTGTTGTACCGGTAGACATCGACGAAGCGCGTGCTCCCGGAGAAGAACCGGAAGTACGGCACATCGTTGCCCGAGAGCCCAGCCTGCGTGATGTCGAACCAGGCGTCGGCGTAGACCTGCCGGGTCCCCGAAGGGAGCGCGGCCGAGAAGTCCGCCAAAGAACCTGAATCAGAGGTGACGTGCAGGTAGGCGGAGCAGACGCCGTCGTGCGCGTAGGCCGAGGAGACGGACGCCGTTCCCGTCCCGCTGGTCTGGACGGAGTACGCGGACAGCGTGCCGGATTCGAAGTTGTCGGCAACCACGACCGTGCCCGGATAGCCGTCGGTCGGTGTGCTCGTTGCCGGCTGGCAGGTGACGGCGTACGCAGGTGCGGCAAGGACTGTCGGCCCGCCTATGACTGGTAGGGCGAGTGCCGCTGCGGCTCCCACAACACGAATGAGCTGCCTCGATGGTCGCATGATGATTTGCTCTCCTTCAGGGGCGTCATTGGGTTGGCGCCGCATATTGCCGGATCCAGTCAACTTGCATCCACGAAACCTGCGGTGGCGTGGTGTAGCCCGCGGGGAACCAGTCGAGCTGGACCGTCTCGTGCATCGGCGCGGTCATGGACTGAGCTGCGGCGCTGGTGTCGTTGAACCACTGCACCCCGTCGATCCAGCCGCGGATCCCGCTGCGGGACCATTCGACGGCGTAGTTGTGCCATTGGGTTGTGTCGATGGTCTGCGTGGCGGAATTGCGCAGGCCGCACGTTGGGTAGTGCAGCCAGAAGTGGATTTGGGTCGTGTTCTGGGTGCCTTCGGCGTAGTCGATCTCCGAGCATCCGGTATTGGAATCCGGCCACAGGATCAGGACCGGGTGGTATTGGGGGTCTCGTTGATTGGTCCGCATCCGGGCTTCGATGCGCTGATACGGGGCGATATTCCGATCCCAGATCGCAGACATTCCGCCCGTGTTGCCGCTCGAGTCACCGGTCACTTGGGCCACCGAGCCATTCACGTACCACGCGTTCGGGGTTCGGGTGCCGTTGCCGTTCTGGCCCGGTCCGTTGTAGACCCTCCATTTAGTGGGGTCGGGCGCCCCGACATAGTTGAACTCGTCGCCGTTTATCACGGATCCCCAACCGAGTACGACGGCGGCCTGGGTCCCATCAGTGCTGGTGGAAGTCGTGGCGGTGGCAGTTGCAGTGCCAAGGGTGAGCGTCGCCGCCAGGGTGGCGAACACCATGGCAGATGACGTGGCAAATGCGAGGATTGCTTTTCTCATGGTCTCCCCGATCAAAGGCCGACAAATGCGCCGGGGGAGGAAGGTTGGGGTGGCAACGGTGAGACCAGCCCGTGCCGGGTGTCCGGGGGTGCGCGGAGACCTCGGATGGTTGAAACACGAATGTGTCGCCTCTGAAGCGCTCTCTCGCGGCGCTTCCGTGGTACATGCTCCGCTCGCGGCAATCTTCGGGCAATACGCAGTTGTACGTATTGGCCGAGATTCCCAGACTGGTCAGAGGATTCGGAATCCATCCAGGAGGGCGCTATGACCGCAGAAGGCATTATCGACACCTCAGCCGCGCTTCGCTCCTACTACGCGGTCCTGCTCGGCGGCCTCGAGCGGTACCGCGATGGCGACGAGCTTCTCCCGCTCCTAGCCGAGGACCTCACCTTCGACGGTCCGATCGCCGGCCAGGTATCGGGCGCCGGCAGATTCGCCCAGGGGGTCAAGGGCTTTATCGAGGCGGTCCGGCAGATCACCTTCATCGAGGCGGTCGCAACAGACGACGGCGCCGCGGTCCTCTACGACGCAGCCCTCCCCCATGCGAGCGTCCGGTTCGCGGAATTCTTCGAATTCAGAGACGGAATCATCAAGACCATCCGCATCCACTACAACGCCGCCGACTACCTCGCCGCAGGCGGCCACTGAGGCCAGGGCCCGAGGCGAACCTCGGGCCCTCGCCTCACGAAGCGGCTGACGCGCCGGCCTCGTCCGCCGCGGCGAGCACCCCGCGTTGGCGGATGACGTCCAGCAGCTCGCCTGTCCGATCGA
>NZ_DAIUJO010000157.1:0-6509 GCF_036848755.1 Sinomonas sp.
GATACGAAGGCCTATGTCGCGCAGGTCAAGGCACGCATGGCGAAGTATTCGTAGATCGCGCCCCAACGGGCTCAGGCATCGACGGGCTCAGCGGCCCCCCGGCCGCCTTGCGGCGAACTCGTTCGCGGCCTCGCCCACGGGCAGGAGTTCGTCTGCCTTCCGGTGTCGGACCTGCAGGTAGCCGACGAGCAGGGCGATGAGCGCCACAAGCACTGCTGCGACCGGCCCGTCGCCCCATCCGAGTCCCCCGGCTTCCTGACCCTTCCCAGTCCAATCAGCGAACGAGGCCCCCAGCGGGCGCGTGAGGACGTACGAGATCCAGAACGCCGCAATGCTGTTCATCCCGGCACGCCACGCAACGCCCGGGGCGACAAAGAGGACCGCAAACACGAGCCCCGCGGCAAGGAACCCAAGACGCGCCGTGTAGGCGAGCAGGTCGCCTGCGGCGGTTCCGAGGGCGAAGGCTGCTGACACCGCGGCCCAGTAGAAGACCTCCCGACGCGTCGTGGTGATGCTGTGGATCGAAAGCGTCCCCTCAACGCGGTACCAGAGCCAGAAGACGACGACGAGCGCCACCCCAAAGGCTGCGCTGGAGAGCCAGTACGGGACCCCGATGACGACGTGCAGGACGTCGGCGGCCATCGTTCCGAATACCGCGACCATGACGATCGCGAGCCAATAGACCCAGGGCACGTAGCGGCGGAACCAGAACTGCAGGGCCAGAGCGCCGACGAACAGCAGAGAGCAGCACACGACAGCCACGTAGGGGTTGAAATCGTTCACGAGATAGTCCGACGTCGACTCCCCCAGAGCCGTCGTCAGGAGTTTGATGACCCAGAACAGGGCCGTCACCTCGGGGACTTTCCGGAAGATCACACGCTCAGCGGCCACGGCTACTACCTCTCGCACGAAAACTGTTCACGCAGAGCCTAGACGGCGATCTTGAGAGCGGGCTTTGAAGCACCGACCCCTTGGGGGCGCCTCAGTTTCACCAGGGCCATCAGGTGACGGGGTTTTGTACATGTCAAAAAACGCCGCTCCGCTTCTGGCTACCTGAGAGCTCCGGGCGCTAGGGTGGTCCACGCACGCCGCCCGTGGGGGGTTGACGTGCGTCGGCGCGCCCGGACCGATTCTCGGGCAGAGCACCGGGCGCGCCGGCTTGCCCGCCATTGTAGCCGCGGGCTCGTCCTTGTGATCTGCTGCACCGAGCCCGCAGCACGACCGTAGTGAAGGGGTCAGGCGGTCAGTGGAATCTCTGAGCGAGCGGATCGCGGACCATCCGCCGGCCACGGCGCCCCGTTGGCGGCCCGAATCCCTCGGCGCGCTCGTCGCATTGGCGCTCGCGCTCCTGGCCGTGTGGCATATGGACGCAACCGGCCGCTCATGGATCCTGTACTACGAGTCCGACACAGTGCTGCCGGCGCTCGTCCGCGGTTCCGTCCTTGCGGGACAGCCGCAAGACTGGTCCCTTTCGGCTGTGCTCTTCATCCCGGAAATGGGACTCTATTTCGCGATCGCCGGGCTGGGGTTCGGGATCAAGGGCACGTTCGCCCTCAATGCCGTTGTGAACTTGCTCCTCTTCTACGGCTCGCTCAGACTACTCAGCGGATTCGTGCAACGAGAGCTGACGCCGTCGCGGCGCGTCGCCGGTGCACTCGTCGCCTTCGGCGTTCTGGTTTCTCTCACGCTCTTGGAGGACTCCCCGCGCCCGGACTCCTTCGAGCTAGCATCGTTGCTGGCAACCGCGACGTACTACAGCGCGACGGTGCTGGCTTCGGTCCTCGCGACGGGAATCGTCTCGTCGCTCGCTACCGCTGCTCACGGGAGGCGACGTCGTCTCCTCGAGTTCGCGCTGATCGGCCTGTCCACCGCGGCCACCCTGACCAATCCCCTGTTCCTCGCCTGGGAAGCGGTCCCGCTGGCGGGAGTGCTCGCGCTTCTAGCGCGACGGCGCGTTGTCTCCTGGTTCCGCCTCGTTCGGCTCTGCGCCCTCCTCGCGGCCGGTGCTGGACTTGGGTTTGCAGGGAGGATTCCGTTCGAACATCTCATCGCCAAGGACGGCCTGGCCTACGTGGACCCGCGCTCAGCCCCTTGGCTGGCCCTCTACTACCCGGAGATGCTGGCCGACCGGGCTTCGACGCCGGTGGGAGCCCTCTCACTCGGGGTCGTCGTCGCCTTGATCCTTGTGTCGGCAATCGTCTTCCGCAAGTCTCTTGCGGCTGGGGATGTGCAAGGGGCGATCGTCTCGGGAATGGGATGGGTCGCCCCAGTGGCCGTCGTCGTAGGCGCAATCTGTCTGGGCGCCTTCGGCACGAGATACCTCCAGCCCATGTTCTTCGCGCCGGTCTGCACGGTCGTGTTCATCCCGCGTCTCTTCGTCAACGGGCCGGCCCCGGGGCACAGTCTCCCAGCGAGGACAGTCCGCGCGCTCCTGGCTGGAACAGTGGCCCTCTGCCTCGCCTTCTCGGGAATCGCGACGGGCGCCCTGAGCAGGTCCGCCGCCGCGGTTGACCCGGACATCCGCTGCGTCGATGAATGGATCAGCGCGAGCCACCGCACGGGCGCGGGTTACTTCTGGACCATCCGCGGTCCCAAGGCCTATCTCGCCGAGCCCGACCAGCTCATCCAGATCGATGATCCGTTCCGTGCATTCCCTTGGCTGACCGACCGCACCGACTATGGCACCCGAAGAGTGTCGTTCGTGCTCAGCGTCACCGCCTACGCGCTCCCCATCCTGCCATCAGTGGCAGCGCCAGCCCCGCGTCGGACGGTGTCCTGCGGCCGCTATACCATCACGGACTTCGGCTCAGATATTCTGCCCATCGCCCCGGCCGCCGCAGATGCGACGTCCTGAACGATCACACCAGAGGAGACAGCGGGATGGACATCGTAACCTCGCAGAAGATCACCACCTTTCTCATGTTCGAGGGGAATGCCGAGAAGGCGATGGACTTCTACCGCTCGCTCTTCGACGACGCCGAAGTCGTCACCTTGAGTCGTTACGGTGCCGACGGCCCCGGCACGGAGGGAACCGTTCAGCACGCGACGTTCACCCTGGCCGGCCAGCAGTTCATGTGCATCGACAGCCCGGCCCACCACGAGTTCACCTTCACCCCTGCCGTCTCGCTGTTCGTGCAATGCGAGAGCGAGGCCGAGATCGATCGCCTCTACGCAGCGCTGGCCGAGGGAGGCGGCGAGCTGATGCCGCTCGGGAATTACGGCTTCAGCACCAAGTTCGGTTGGGTCAACGACCGGTTCGGGGTGTCCTGGCAGCTGAGCTTGGCATAGGAGGCCCGGAGAGCCGATGCTTGCCCTCGTTGTCTGGGGGAGACTGGTGGAATGAGCGGAATCCGATGGGTACTGCACGTCGATCTCGACCAGTTCATCGCCGCGGTCGAGGTGCTCCGGCGGCCGGAACTCGCGGGCAAGCCCATCATTGTCGGCGGGCGGGGCGACCCCACGGAACGAGCTGTGGTGTCGACGGCGTCTTACGAGGCCAGGGCGTTCGGTGTCGGTTCCGGAATGCCCTTGCGCGTTGCGGCCCGGAAAGTGCCGGGCGCTGTGATTCTGCCCGTTGACCAGGAGGCGTACCTCGCGGTGTCCGAGACGGTGATGGCGACCCTGCGGGCGCAGCCCGGCGCCACCGTGCAGGTGCTGGGCTGGGACGAAGCCTTCATAGGCATCGAGACGGAGAATCCCGAAGCCTACGCGCGGCAGGTGCAGGCCGCTGTGCTGGAGCGCACGCAGCTGCATTGCAGCGTCGGCATCGGTGACACGCTAGTCCGAGCAAAGGTCGCCACCAGTTTCGGCAAGCCGGCCGGCGTCTTCCGTCTCACGGCCGGGAACTGGCTCGACGTCATGGGCAGTCGGCCCACAAAGGACCTCTGGGGCGTTGGAACGAAAGTCTCTGGCCGGCTGGCCAAACTCGGCATCAACACCGTCGCAGAGCTCGCCTCATCCGACCCGCAGGACCTTGTCCCGGAGTTCGGCCCCAAGATGGGCCCCTGGTACGCGCAGCTCGGGCGCGGGGAGGGAGCCAGCGTTGTCGACGACACCCCTTGGATTCCCCACGGGCACAGCCGGGAGACCACCTTCCAGCGCGACCTCACCGACCCGGGCCAAGTGGACGACGCCGTGCGGCAGCTGACCGCGCGCGTCCTCGAGGACGTTGTGGCCGACGGGCGGCCGGTCGTCGGCCTGACCCTCAAGGTTCGGTACGCGCCGTTCGTCACCAAGACCCACGCGAGGAAGATCCCGGAGACGTCCGACGGGAAAGAGATCCTCGCCCGCGCCTTGGACCTCGCAGCCGGCATCGAAGCCGACCGCCCGATCCGTCTCCTGGGTCTGCGGGCCGAAATGCCAATGCCCAGCGATGCCCGAAAGGACCACACGCCGACGCGAAGCGGCTGGTGAGAGCGCCGGTTCCTTCCTTGTCGGGGCGATGGGGGGCCGGCCTCAAGGATGACTGGGGCCGGCCGAGTCCGGACTTCTGGCTGCGACCGGAACAGTCCACCCCTTGACACTGACCCTGCCGGACGAATGTCCATGCAGGGGCGCTCGATCAGTCTCCAGGACAGCCCCGCCAGCGGCCTTTACACGTGGTCGAGCAGATGATCGCGCGGTGGCGTCCGGCTCGTAGGAGTGCGCCTTTCGTGGGTGACGACAGTGGCGGCCAGGGCGATGGTGAGGCCAATGACAGTCTCGAGGGCGCGCTGAGTCAGGAGGGTGCCGATCGGGGCTGGCAGCATGAGATCGCCGAGCAGAAGGGCCATCGGGGTGAAGAAGACCAGGCCGAGGCTGTAGTTGCGCCCCGTCGTCAGCTCGGTGCACGCCTGGAGCACGGCGATCACGATGATCGCGGCATAGCTGCTGGGGTGGGCGGCCAGGACGAGGGCAGCTACGGCGAGGCCGGCGGCGGTGCCGATCACCCGCTGGACAGCGCGCGTGAGGCGCGCGTGCAGGTCAGGTGCCGACATGGGGACGGATGCCGTGACGAAGGTCCAGTAGGGGTGGCCGATGCCGCTGGTCGCCACGGCGAGGCCGGCGGCGGCGATACCGAGCAGATAGCGGGCGGCGTGGCGGCCCACCGGGTCGGACGGGCGTAGGCCGCGCCACGACAGCCGATACCGCACCGGGTCGCCGCCGTCGCGGGCGGTGCGACCTGGGAGGGCGAGCAGCAGCGCGAAGACGGCCGCGCCAGCCGCCGCGAGGGCGGCTGCGGGCACCGTGCTCAGCGCGATCGGGACCGTGGCCGAGGCTGTGAGGGCGAAGACAGGGTTGAGAGCTCCGGCCGGATGCCATCGGCCCAGCTCGGCTAGCACTACCGCGACGCCGGCCCAGGCGGCTGCGACCGGGACAAGCAGCCAGAGCCGGAACGGGAGGGTCGCCACTAGGGCGCCGACGACGACGCCGATCACCAGCACCACGCCCGCCTGCGCCTGCATGGCTAGGCGCACCCGAGCCGGCTCGTGTCGGCCGTACAGGGCGGTGAAGGCACCGATCGCCGCATACAGCAGCAGGTCGCCGACCCCGAACGCCAAGCAAGCCACCAGCGGCACGAAGATCGCGAGGCTTGCGCGCAGGGCGGTCCAATGGGCGCCGGCATGCGGACCCAGGTCGAAGACTGCCGCCCACCAGGACCGCGTGGGGGTGGCCTGTGTCATCTTAACCTTCCGAGGTGGTACAGGAATGAAGTATCTCAAGATTACTACACCTATGAACTACTATGGTGGTTGACCGAGGCGACGGCCACGGAGGCGCGGAGGAGCCGGATGGATCAGGACGCAGACGGCCTGCCCTCTCATGGCGACGTAGTGGACCGGATGCAGCGTGAGTGGGCCCGGCTGCGCCCGGACCTGAGCTTCACCAGCCTCGGGGTGATCCACCGCGTGCTGCGCGCTTCCCGCCTCATCCTCGAAGCCAGCGACGCCTTCCTCGCCGACTACGGGCTCACCCGCGGCGAGCTGGACGTGCTTTCCGCGCTGCGCCGTACGGGCGAACCTCTGAGCCCAACGACCCTGGCCCAGACGCTGCTTGCCCCGCGCTCCGCGATCACCATGCGGCTGAACGCCCTCCAGGCTCGGGGACTGCTGAGCCGGACGGCCAACCCGGCCGACGGCCGCTCGTCCCTGCTCGTCCTCACCGACACTGGGACCGCGCTCGTGGACGAGGTGATTCCCGCACAGCTCGCCCTCGAAGATGCCCTGCTCGCCGAAGCCCCAGCCTGGGCCGTCGAGGGCTTGGTCGATCCCCTGCGGGCACTGACCTCCGTGTGGGAGCAGGGACGCGGCCACCAAGCCGGGTCCAGCAAGGACCGGCGGAACGGCGCGCTCGAGCCCTCCTCGAATGCGGGAATCCCCAGGCCACCAGATAGCTTTGACCCGTCCAACGACCGGAACCGGGGGGAACTCACGTGAGCCAACAGAGGATCGCTTGCCGGTGTCGGAGTCACGCCACAATACGTAGTGGCTCTTCTCGCCGTTCGCCTTGGTGTGCTCGCGGATGCTAGC
>NZ_DAIUJO010000158.1:0-6420 GCF_036848755.1 Sinomonas sp.
CAGCGACGGCGTCCCCAGCGAGTTCGCGCCCCACGGCGAGGATCCGCTCGAGCTCGGCGAGGTGCTCGGGGCGCGGGTCCACGAGCGGTGGCCGCACGCCGCCGACCTCGAGGCCGCCGAGCCGCACACCCGCCTTGATGAGCGAGACGGCGTAGCCGGGAACCGCGTCGCGGAGGGCGACGAGCGGCCGGAAGAAGCCGTCGAGGAGCTCGCGGCGGCGCCCCTCGTCGCCGGCCTCGAGGGCGCGGTAGTACGCGTTCGCGACGCTCGGCGCCATGGCGAAGACCGCCGACGAGTAGAGCGGGACGCCGATCCCGCGGTAGGCCGACTGGCTGAGTTCGGCGGTGAGCAGACCGTTGAAGAACTGGAAGTCGGTCCGGCCTATCGCCTCTACCGCGAGGACTACCTCCTGCGCGACCGCGACGTCCCCCACGCCGTCCTTGAACCCCACGATCTGCGGGTCGGCGGCGAGGCGCGCGACCGCCTCCGGCGTGAACCGCGCGTTGGCCCGATGGTAGACGACGAGTTCGAGGGCCGTCGCGTCGGCGATGGCTTCGACGTAGCGGACGAGCCCGTCGACTGGCGCGTTCACGAGATACGGCGGGAGGACGAGGAGCCCCGAGGCGCCGGCGTCCTCGGCAGCCCGGGCGGCATCGAGCGCGTGGCCCAACGGTCCGCCAGCACCGCCGAGAACCGGGATACCGGTTCCTGCCTCCGCCACTGCCGCGACGGAGGCGCCGATCACTGTGCCCACCTCCCGCGCCGTCAGGGAGTGGTACTCCCCCGTCCCGCAGGCGGCGAAGACGCCCCCGGGGTGGTGCGGCAGGCGCGAGGCCACATGCTCGCGCGCAAGACCGGCGTCGACCGTGCCGTCTGCGGCGAACGGGGTGACCGGGAAGAAGAGGATGCCGTCGAAGTGCATCGGTGCTCCTGTCGGAAGTTGTGAAGTAGGGATGCAGGGATCAGCTGAGGTGGACGGAGGTGGCGGCGAGCGGTTCGCCCTCGAGCTCGGTGCGCCACGAGCGCTGGGGGCGCCAGCCGAGCAGCTGCAGGGCCTTCGCCGAGGTGAAGGCCGCCTGGGTCCCCGTGAGAGAGGCTGCGATCTGCTGGGTCCCGGGGAGGAACTCGGGGACGAGCTGGGCAAGCGGCCGTCGAGCCATCGCGTCATCCGCACCGACGAAGAACACTTCCCCATTCGGGACCTCGCGCGCGGCCTCGATCCACCGTTCGACGAACCCTGCCGCGTCCCGCGCGTCCACGTAGTTGAAGAGCGAGACTGCCGCGAGCTCGGGGCGGGCGAGGCGCTCGGACACTGTGTGGCCCTGCTGGGTCGGGGCGCCGCGCCACTCCTCGGGCGAGATGACGAAACATGGCCGGAAGGCCCCGAACCTCATCGCATCCCCCTGCTGCGCGACGAACATCCGCACGGTCGCCTCGAGCGTCGCCTTCGACAGTGCGTACGCGTTCCACGGCGCGATCGGGTGCTCTTCGTCAATCGGGAGATACTGCGGCGACCAGCCTTGCGGCGTCCCGTAGCCGAGCACCGTTGGGCTCGACGCGACGAGCACGCGGTCCGCCCCGGCGTCGACCGCCGCACTGAGCACCGAAAAGCAGAGCTGGACGTTCGTGCGGAGGATCACGTCCTCGGGCGCGCTGAACGGCACGGCGATCGCGGCGAGATGGACGACGGCGTGCGGCCGGATCGCCGCGAAGGCCTCCCGGGCTGCTGCCGCGTCCGTGAGGTCGAGCGTGTGCTGCCGGACCCCGGCCGCCACGAGCGCCGACGGCGCACGATCGAGCGAGTGGACGTCATGGCCCCTGGCCGTGAGATGGTTGACGACGCTCACACCGAGCCTGCCGGAACCCCCGGTGACGGCGATCCTCATGCGCGTGCTCCCGTCGCTGCCCGCTTGGCCTCGGCGGTCCCGGCGGCGACGGTGAGGGGTGCGCCGTCGTCGAGCGGGAGCCCGAAGTCCGCGAGCCGGATCGCCTGCCCCGTGCGGAGCGACTCATTGGCCCCGATCCCCACGATGACACTCCGAATGCCGTCGATGTAGCCGGCCTGACGGTGCAGCGCATCGTTGCCCGGGCCCACGAAGACGTCGGAGAGGAGCATCGCGTCGCCGCCGCCGTGGCCGCCCTCGCCCTCAGGAACCGGTATCTCGAGGGCTGGCTCCCAATGCCGCTGGAGGATGATCTTGGTGCCCTCGGGTCGGACCTGCCCGTGGACGCCATCGGCGTCGGCGGCCACGGACGGATCGAGCGTGTGCCGGTCAGGAGAAACCGATCCCCGCTCGACGACCTCGATCTCGACCCTGCCTTCGGTCCCGTTGATCGCAACGCGGTAGCCCTCCCACGGCGAATGCGCCACGAGCGTGTAGGCCATCGACGCGCCGCCACGGTAGCCGACCACGAGGCTCAGGTTGTCCTCGATGTCGATGCCCTCGGTGAAGACATCGCGGTCACGCAGGTAGCCGTCGTCGGCCTCGCCCTCAAGGTACAGCCCCCGGAGCTTCTGGTCCGCGGCAAGATCGAGGTTGAACGGGTCGTCGCGGTCGGGGTTGTCCCGGCTGAGCTCGGGCCGCGAGCCCAGACCGCGCGCCGCAGCGTTCTTCGCCCCGTAGAAGCGAAGGCCGCCCTGGGCATAAACGGTTTCCGGCACGTCGCCGAGCCACCAGTTGACCAGGTCGAAATGATGCGTCGACTTGTGCACGAGCAGGCCTCCCGAGTTGGCCTTGCTGCGATGCCAGCGCCGGAAGTAGTCGGCCCCGTGGACCGTGTCGAGGCACCATTCGAAGTGGACCGACGTGACCTTGCCGATTCTGCCCGACTGGACGATGTCCTTGATGATCGAGTTCCGAGGCGAGTAGCGGTAGTTGAAGGTCACCACGAGGTTGGCGGCCCGACCGTCCGGGGTGGCGCCTGACGCCGCAGCGCGCGCCGAGCGGACGATCTCCTCGATGCCCTGAACCGACGTCGTCATGGGCTTTTCGCAGATGACGTCGACGCCGCGGTCGAGCGCCTCCGTCACGTAGCGCGCGTGGGTGTAGTCCGGCGTCGTGACGATGAGCGCATCGGGGCGTTCGACGTCGAACATCTCACCCAGGCGGTCCGGATGGTAGTGGTGCGGCGCGGGCCAGTCCGGACGGCGTTCCGCGATCCGCGCGCCGTGGTAGTCCATGCGGTGCTCGTTGGTGTCGACGAAGGCGACGAGGGACCCCAGATCGGCGTGGGGGCCCATGAGCGCGTCGACGTACATCTCGGCGCGGGAGCCAGTGCCGGCGAGGACGTACTTCTTCCGCGGATTTTCGGTGGGTGCCATAGGGGCTGGTCTCCTCGGTGAGCGCGTGGATCAGGGGTGAGTAACCGGTTTCTCACCACCGTACTCCAGCGGGACCGCCCTGCCAAGAGGCCAGGGAAAGCGCGTGCCAAGCGGCCTACCGTGCGAACATGACGGCGCAAGCCAAGCGACGCACCCTGCGAACCTGACGGCCCAAGCTTGCGCCGTCAGGTCTGCAGGGTGTGAACGGCGTGGAGCAGCCTCGCGCAGCGGATGAACCCGAGGTGCGAGTACGCCTGCGGGTGGTTGCCGAGGTGTGTTTCGGTCGAGGGATCGTACTCCTCGGGCAGAAGCCCGGTCGGCCCCATGAGGGCTACGAGCCGGGCGAAGAGCTCCTCCGCGTCCTCGATCCGGCCGACCGCCAGATACGCCTCGATGAGCCAGGACGTGCACAGGTGGAAGCCGCCCTCAAGCCCGGGCAGGCCGTCGTCGTAGGTGTAGCGGAAGACGGTCGGACCGACCCGAAGCTCGCGCTCGACGGCAGCTACCGTCGCGAGGAACCGGGGGTCAAGCGGGTCGATCAGGCCCGAAAGGCCTACGTGGAGCACGGCGGCATCGAGATCAGGGCTGTCGTAGGCGACCGTGAACGCTTGGGCGCCGTCATCCCAGCCGTCGGCGAGCACCTGGGCGCGGATGAAGTCAGCAAGCGGTTCCCAGCCTTCGTCCGGCTTACGGCCGTGCCGCAGAGCGACGCGAAGCGCGCGATCGAGGGTCACCCAGCACATGGTCTTCGTGTAGACGTGGTGCCGCGGGGCGCGCCGGGCCTCCCAGATCCCGTGGTCGGGCTCGTGCCAGCGCGCGGCGACGGCCGCCGCCATCTGCCGGATCAGGGCCCAGTGTTCCTCGGGCAGTTCGCCCGTGCGTTCGGAGAGCACGTCGATGAGCTGGGCAACCGGGCCGAAGACGTCCAGCTGCACTTGGTGGTCCGCCGCGTTCCCGATGCGCACGGGCCGCGACCCGGCGTACCCCGGGAGGTGCTCGATCGACGCCTCCGTGGAGAGCGGCGCGCCCGTCACCGAGTACAGAGGGTGCAGCCATTCAGGCCCCGGCGCCGTTTCGAGGATCCGACCGAGCCATGCGAGGAACCCGTCCGCCTCGTCGGTCGACCCGAGCTCCACGAGGCCCATGACCGTCAGCGACGCATCCCGCAGCCAGCAGTAGCGGTAGTCCCAGTTGCGCGTGCCGCCGATGCCCTCGGGCAGCGACGTGGTCGGCGCAGCGAGGACCGCGCCGGTCGGCTCGTGCACGAGGTGGTGAAGTGTGAGCGCCGAGCGCACGACGAGAGATGGCTTGACGGACGGAACGTCGAGCGCTCTGACCCATGCCCGGGAGGCCAGCGCAACCGCCTCCCGACGCTCCGATTCGCCCGCGGGGTCGGGCTCAGGCGCATCGGGGTCCCCGCAGCAGAGCGTCAGGACCACGGCCCCGCGCGAGGGGTCCACGTGTCCGATCGCCGTCGCGTGCCGCCCGTCGCTCTCGATGGCGAAACGGATCCCCGGCGCGTGGAGCACGATCGGCTCCGACGTACCCATGACGTGCAACGAGTCACCGCGCTCCTCGATCGTGCAGGGCGCCCCGGCATAGTCGGGACGCGGCGCGAAGACGACGCGCGCTGGGCCGTGCCCGCTGATCACCCGGACAAGCTTCGTGATGCCCTCGCCGGACGGCTCCAGATAGTCGACGACGGCCATGTCCGCCCACCGCGTCTCGACGATCATCGTATTGTCGAGGTATCGCTGCCCCAGAAGGCGCGAAGCCGCGACCGGGCCCACCGAGAAGTGCCCCGCCGAATCGCCGCCGAGGACGTGAGCGAAGATCGAGCCCGAGTCCGGGAGCGGATGGGTCATCCAGCAGACCTTGCCGTCGGGCGTGACGAGAGCAGTCGAACTTCCGTCGCCCAGCATTGAGTGCCGTTCGAGGGCCACCGCTTCCTCGCCGAACAACCACGCCCTGCGGAGCTCGAACAGAACGGCCAGCACACGCGCGAAGGCCTCGGGATCGCGAAGCTGATGGCGCGCTGCCGTCAGCCGGGGGCCGACATGCAGCCCAAGGTCAGGGCCACGCAAGGTCGCGAGGGCGTCCTCGTCACTCGCGGCATCGCCAGCGAACAGCGCCGCGCTCACGCCGAGCTGTGAGCGGAGTCGGTCGAGCGCCGCGCCTTTGGCGGGCTGGACGGCGGAGAGGTCGACGACGGTACCGTCCTCGATGAAATATAGCCCGTACGCCTCGGCGACCTCGCGCGCGACGGCGGTTGCTGCGGCGGCGGCGTCGGGGTCCGCGTCCCGGCGGTGGACAGCGAAGGCGGCCGGCTTGCGCTCGAACGCTAGCCCGCGCTCGCTGACGAGCCGCTGCGACTGAGCCTCACCGAGACGCGTGGCGAGTTGCTCGACGAGGACGTTCCCGGCCAGCTGCAGCACGCTTTCGGTCGCCTGAGGCATCCCGTAGGCGAACGCCATGTCGAACTCGTGGCCATGCGAACCGACGAGGTGGATCTCGGCTGGAAGTCGCGAGATCGCCGCTAGGTCGCGGAGCGAGCGGCCGGAGATGACGGCCGCGTGCGTATTCGGCAATGCGGCAAGGGCCCGGAGGGCGACGGCGGCGCTCCCGAGCGGGAGCGTCTCGGTGGTCTGACCGTCCACTGAGGTGAGCGTCCCGCCATAGTTGCAGGCGACGAGAAGCGACGGTTCCCGGGCAAGCAACTTGAGCTCGGCCATCAGCACGGGCCCCAGCCCGTCGTCGTCGTCCGCGCCCTGGAGATAGGGGCGCAGCAGCCCCAACGGGAGGGAACCGCCCAGGAGCGCCGATTCCGCGACCGTCCGGTTCAGGGGTGTTGCCATGGTTGCCTCCGCTCCACCCCCATGCCATCCAGTTTCGGAGTTAGGGATTTCTGCAGTGCGGCGGGGGTGTTGCGGAGGCGTAAAAAGGGTGAGGTGACGGGGATGTGAGCCACGGCATGTCGTGCGCACCCACCCTGCGGAGGTGACGGCGCAACGGGCGGTCGGGGACCTCGTTGCATCGGGGCGCCTCAGCGTGACGCCAGATTCCCCAACTTCTCCCGCGCCTTGCCGCCGGATTCCCCA
>NZ_DAIUJO010000159.1:0-6402 GCF_036848755.1 Sinomonas sp.
CCGGATCGAGGCGGACCTCGACTTCCACCGGCTCCTGTGCAGCCTCACCGGCAACGAGACGCTGCTCCACTCGTGGGAATCCCTCGAGGGGTCCATCCGGATGTCCATCATGTTCGCGGGCTCCGACCGGGCGTCGCAGAACATGGGAATCGACCGGCACCGCAGGATCGTCGACGCGATCGAATCCGGTGACTCAGTGCTCGCCCGGGAGACCATCCTCGACCACATGGACGGGGCCGCCGACACCCTCGTCAGCTGAGGTGTGCGAGAAGAGCTCGGAAGAGGAGTAACCTGCGCCGTTGGGGGATCCTACGGTGAAGGGAGGCAGCGGCATGGCCTACGACGCCAGTCGCTTCAAGGACTACTTCGAGCACGAGTTCACGTACGAGGCCGGCTTCCGGCGCAATGTCAGGCGGTTCCGCTCCCGTCCGGCGTTCTTCGACCCCGTCTCGGGTACGGAGCTCGACTACGGCCAGCTCGCGGCAGAAGTGGACAAGGCGGCACTCGTGCTCGCCGAGCGAGGCGTCGGTCCGGGGGACCGCGTGGTCTACCAGCTGTTCAATGGTCTCGAGTTCGCGCTCCTGTACCTCGCCACCCAGCGGCTCGGCGCCGTCGGTGTGCCCGTCAATTTCCGTCTCGCGCCCGGAGAGATCGCGCACATCCTGCGCGACAGCGAGCCCGTCGTCTTCGTGTACGACAGGGAGATCTCCTCGAGTGTGAGCCGCGCGCTCAAGCAGGTCGACGCGGCTCCGCTGCTCCTCGCCGTCGGCCGGCCCACGGACGACGCGGCCGACGTTCCCGGGGCGGAGGACTTCGCCCATGCGCGCGACGCCGCGAGCGGCGAGCTCCCCGAGCGCGACTCCGCGGCGACCGTCTACGACGAGACGACCCGCCTCTACACGTCGGGGACCACCGGCATGCCCAAGGGCGTCTCGCTCCCGTCCCTCGTGGAGGTCATGTCGGCACACGACGTGATCATGCACTTCCCGCTCACGCCGTACGACCGGACGCTCAACATGACGCCGTGGTTCCACCGCGGCGGCCTCTATTCGGGTGGACCGAACCCGGTCTTCTACGTCGGCGGCAGCGTGGTGCCCATGCGCGCGTTCAACCCCGGAACAGCGCTTGACTGGGTCGCCGAGCACGGCATCACGTTCCTCATCGGCGCACCGACCACGCTTGAGATGCTCGCCGACGAGCAGGAGCGCAGCCCCCGCGACCTGGGACCGCTCCGCGGGATCGTGACCATGGGCGCCCCGCTCGACAAGGCGGCTGCCCTGCGCTATCAGCGCACGCTCACGCCGCGCATCTTCAACGGGTACGGCACCACGGAGACGTTCTGGAACACCTTCCTCCGTCCCGAGGACCTGCCCGAGCACGCGGGGACGGCCGGAAGGGCCTCGACGGACGACGACGTCGCCGTCGTCCGGATCTTTCCTGACCGCCGCGCGCGCCCGGACGAGCTCGTTGCGCACGACAACACCGAGCAGGGCGAGGTCATCATGCGCTCGGCCAAGTCCGGCTTCAGCTACGCCAACCTCCCGGGCATCAACGAGGAGAAATTCCACGACGGCTGGTTCTACACGGGCGATCTCGCGGTGTGGGACGAGAGCGAGTTCGTGACCATCCTCGGCCGCAAGGACGACATGATCATCTCCGGCGGAGAGAACGTGCACCCTGTCCAGGTCGAGGAGGTCCTCGCGGCACACCCGGGGGTGAAGGACGCCGTGGTGGTCGGGCTCGCCGATGAGCGGTGGGGCCAGAAGGTCGTGGCGTACGTCGTGCGCAGGGACGAGGAGCTCACGGCCGGTCACCTGGAAGAATGGTGCGTCGGCGACGACGGGCTCGCCAACTACAAGCGCCCCCGCGCCTACCGCTTCATCGACGAGCTGCCGATGACCGCGACGGGGAAGAAGATCCACTACGTCCTGGCCCGGCAGGCCGAGGAGGATCACGCGCGCGGACTGTTCGAGGAGCCGGGCAGGGGCTGAGCAACCCCTAGCGTCACGCCAGCAGACGGCGTATCGACGTCGTCGTCCCCTCCCAGCCCCGAGCACTCGACAGCCTCGGCGCGGTGCGCCCTCAAGTAGGGCCCCGCGCCGACGTCGCCCTTGACGCTTTCCCGCAGGTCTTGCCAGTGGGCGCGGCCGATCAGCACCGGGTGCCCGGGGGTGCCCCCGTAGACGGCGCGCCGGAGCGACGAGGGCACGACGACGCCGCCCGCCACGCGCTCGAGCGCTTGGGGCGCGAGGTGGGGCAGGTCGACGAGCGTGACGAGGGCGGCGACGGGGCGGTCGCTTCCGGCCGGACGGCCAGCAGGCAGGCGTTCGAGGGCATCGAGGGCGGCCCGAAGCGAGGCCCCGATCCCTTCCGCCCAGCCGTCGGCGACGATCGGCAGAACTCGCCGGTCCGAGGCCGGGAGGAGAGCCAGTGCGCGCTCGGCCTCGGCGCCCACGACGACGAGAACCGGATCGCAGCCGGCTCCGAGGAGCAGCCTCACGCCTCGCTCGAGCCAGCCGCCGGCGTCGGCGGTTGCCGCGAGCGCCTTCGGGCCGCCGAAGCGGCGTCCGGCTCCCGCGGCAAGCAGCACTCCGGCGATGGGCTCTGTCCCGCCGACGGTCGCCGCGACCGGGGCAGCGTCGAGGTTGCCTTCTGCGGCATTGGCCATAGGTCAGTCATACCCGAGGTCTATGTCCGGGTTCGACTCCTCGTCCTCCGCGTCGAGCTCGATGAGCCGGTGCGGGTTGTGGAGGGGATCGACCTCATCGAGGATCTCGGGGTTGTCCGACGACCCTTCCTCGGGGGCTTGGCTGTTGCGGCCGTCGAGCGGCTCGGTGAGGTCATCGTCCTCCGAGTTTCCGTAGTCGACGTCGTGGGTCATGACGTGCTCCTCTCTTCGGCGGTCTCCGACGGGTGTACGGGGATCAGCCTGCGTCGAAGCGCTCGTCGTCCCGTTCGTCGTCGTCGCGGTCGTTGCCGGAGCCATCGGGGATCGTGGAGACATCCACGACCCGCGGGCTGGGCGTGCCGAGGACGTCGGCCTCGCTGGCAACACGCTCCGTGCGCTCGGTGCTCATCGCTCCTCCTGCCCTTCGTGCTGTGCCTTGTACTTTCGGTACTTCTTGCTTCCATGGCTGAGGGAGGACCCCTCGTAACCACGGTAGGCCCGTCCGAGCGCGCGCGGCAGGGGCGACGACGTGCAGCTACGCACCGGCCCAGCGGTACTCCTTCTCGGGGCGCCCTGGCGTCCCGTAGCGGGCGGACCGCGTGAGGATGCCGGAGTCGGCGAGGTGCTCGAGATAGCGGCGGGCGGTGACGCGGGAGACGCCCACGGCCTCCGTGACCTCCGTCGCCGAGACGGCGGCGCCCCGGCCCCGGACGAACGCGCGGATCGCGTCGAGGGTGTCGGGGGAGAGGCCCTTCGGGAGCGGGGTTCCCACGGGAGCCCGCAGAGCGGCGAGCGCTTGGTCCACGGCGTCCTGCGACGTGGCACCTCCCGAACGGGACAGGGACTCCCGGAACTCCCGGTAGTGCTCTAGCCGGGCCGCGAACGCGGCGTATGTGAACGGCTTGATGAGGTACTGCACGACGCCGGCCGAGATCGCCCGACGGACGACGGGGAGCTCCCGCACGGCAGTGATCGCGAGGATGTCCGGGTGGTGGCCCGCCGCCCGAAGCCTGCGGGCGACGTCGAGCCCGTGCAGGTCGGGCAGGTTCATGTCCAGCAGGACGAGGTCGACCGGGGTTCCCGCCTCCGCGAGTTGACTCGCGAGCCTGAGGGCGGACGCGCCGTCGTGCGCAGTGCCGACGTGGGTGAAGCCGCCGATCCGCCCGATGTACGCGGCGTGGGCGTCTGCAGCGATCGGCTCGTCCTCGACGACGAGCACCCGGAGCTCGGTCACAGGGCCCTCCCCGTGCGCGCGGGGATCGAGACCGTGAAGACGGCGCCGCGCGTTCCGGAGACGGCGAGGTAGCCGCCTAGCGCCTCGACGGCGCGGCGAACGAGGGCAAGCCCGAGGCCCCGCCCTGCGGCTCCGTGGGGCTTGGTCGAGTAGCCGAACTGCAGGATCCGCTCGCGCTCGCCGGACGGCACCCCGGTTCCCGAGTCGGAGACCTCGATGAGCACGTTCCCTTCTTCCTCGTGGAGCTCGAGCGCGACCCACCGGGGAGGCTCAGCTGCAGCGGCGGCGTCTATTGCATTGTCCAGCAGGTTTCCCACGATCGTGACAAGGTGCTGGGGCTCGAGGCCTGCCTCCGCGAGGCTTCCCGTCGCCTCCGCGTCGAGGCGCACGCCCCGCTCGTGCGCCTGGGCAGCCTTGCCCATGACGAGCGCCGAGAGGACAGGCTCCTGGACGGAGACCACGAGCTCGTTCGCGAGCGACTGGCTCAGCGAGAGGTCCTCGGTCGCGAACTCGAGGGCCTGGCCGGTGCGGCCGAGCTCGAGGAGCGAGACGATCGTGTGCAGGCGGTTCGCGTGCTCGTGGGTCTGACTGCGCAGCGCGTCCGAGAGCGTGCGCATCGTCGCGAGCTCCGAGCCAAGAGCTTCGATCTCCGTCTGGTCCCGCAGCGTCGCGACCGAGCCCAGCCTGCGGGTACGCCGGCCGGCGGGAGCGGACGCCGGCTCCTGATTGACCACGAGCACCCGGTCCCTCGTCAGGTGGATCTCGTCCCGCGCCGTGCGTCCGCTCGCCAGAAGCTCGCGGAGGCTGTCGGGGAGGTCGACGTCGGCGAGCAGGGGAGAGGGACCCGCAGCCTCGGCGGGAGGGAGGCCGAGCAGCTCCGAGGCCTGGTCGTTGCGGATCACGAGCCGTCCTCGAGGGTCCACCATGACCACGCCCTCGCGGACTGAGTGCAGCACCGACTCGTAGTAGGCGAAGAGCTGGCTCAGCTGCTCCAAGCCGTAGCCGTGGGTGGCGGCCGAGAGACGCCGCTCGAGGACTGCGGCGCCGAAGGAGCCGAGGAGGAGGACGACGACCGCGATCCCCAGGAGGGCGGGGAGCCTCGAGGCGAGCGCGACGTCGAGGTTGGTCACGGTCACGCCGGCGGCGACCATCCCGACGACGCGCGCCGAGCCGGGCGCCTTGATGGGCACGATCGTCCGCACGGACGGGCCGAGGGTGCCCGTGTAGGTCTCGGTGAACGGGTGGCCCGCGAGCGCCTGAGCGGTCGACCCGATGTATTTGCCGCCGATCTCCGCTGGGTTGGGGTGAGTCCAGCGCGTCGCGTCGGGGGCCATGATCGTGATGAAGTCGAGCCCGGCGTCCGCGATGACCTGTTCCGCGTAGGGCTGGAGGACGGGCGTGGGGCTCGCGCGCTGCGCGTCGAGGGCAGCATTGACGACCACTGGGCTGTCGGCGATCGCCTCGGCGACGGCGAGGGTGCGGTTCCCCGCCGCCTGGTGCAGCTGGTCTCGGGCATCGAGGTAGAAGGCCGTGCCTGTGAACGCGGTGAAGAGGACGACGGCGACGACGAGCAGGAGGAACAGCCTCCGCGCGAGGCTCAACTGCCGCATCGCGCTCCCTCTCCTGACGTTTCCTCTGTCCTGTGGCGTGTCTCCCGCGACCAATATGAACGCAAGGGTGGCCCTTCTCACACTCTACGGGAAGGTGGTATGGCCGCGGTCACAGGGACGCGGCCCCCCACTCGAGGAAGAGGACTCATGGCAACCGTGCCCCTGGCGCCGGCAAAGCAGCCGGCGAAGAAGAAGGCCGACCGCACCCACTGGCTCTACATCGCCGTCGTCGTCGCCGTCGTGCTTGGCGTCGTCGTCGGTCTCATGTTCCCCGGCAAGGATGGGTTCGCAGCCGATCTCAAGCCGCTCGGAGACGCCTTCGTCAACCTGATCAAGATGATGATCGCACCGGTCATCTTCTGCACGATCGTGCTCGGCATCGGTTCGATCGCGAAGGCCACGACTGTCGGCAAGGTCGGTGGCCTTGCGCTCGTCTACTTCATGGTGATGAGCACCTTCGCGCTCGCCGTCGGCCTCGTCGTCGGCAACATCATCCACCCGGGATCCGGTCTCAACCTCAAGGATGCGACGTACAAGGCGCCCGCAGCCGCGGGGACGTCGGACTTCCTGCTCGGGATCATCCCCAACACGCTCGTCTCGGCGCTCACGTCGGGCCAAGTCCTCCAGACCCTCTTCGTCGCGCTCCTTGTCGGCTTCGCGCTCCAGCGCATGGGTAAGACCGGGGCCATGCTCCTCGAGTTCATCAGGCAGGCGCAGGTCCTCGTGTTCCGGATCCTCATCATGATCATGTGGGCCGCCCCGATCGGGGCGTTCGGGGCGATTGCCGCGGTCGTCGGAACCACCGGCTGGAAGGCCGTCCTCAGCCTCCTGACCCTCATGGTCGCGTTCTACATCACGTGCATCCTGTTCGTCGTCGTCATCCTCGGCAC
>NZ_DAIUJO010000160.1:0-6306 GCF_036848755.1 Sinomonas sp.
ATCACTCTGCGCCATGGCACGGCGCGCACGGGTGATCGCAGCCTCTGGATTGATGGTGGTCGTCATGCCCGCACCTCCTTAGATATAAGCAAGCTTATCAAGCTTCTCTGCTTCGCGAGGGATGACGAGGTCCTTCAGGGGTGGGGTGGTCTACTGCGTCGAAGCAGAGGGCGACGAGGACCCAGTGGTGGTGCAGCGCTGGGTGCCGGCGGAACGGCTAAGGCCGGTCCGGGCCGGTCCGGGCCGGTCCGAACGATGCCTTCGGACTGCGCTGAGCGGTTAGGCAATGCGCGAGCAGGAGTCGGGCCTGCGCGGTTTGAACGTCGAGTCGCTCATTCGTGCGCCTTCCCCGCGGTCTCGTGTAGGCCTATCCCGAAATATTGCAATATTTCAGGGCTTCGGCCGCGCGCCGGTGACCTTCTCGATGTAGTCCCGCACAGCTTCGTCCAGGACGGCGGCAATCGTGGTGCCCTGTTCATCCTTGTACGTTGAAAGCCAGTCGAGCAGATCAGGGTCCAGTCGATTGGTGAAGGTGACGAGTCGCTTCTTGGGGCGCCGGGCCAAGTGCTGCGGGTTGCGGTCCAGCCTGGCCTCCCCCATCGGCTGCGCGGCGGGTGCCGGCTCTTCGCGGGCAGCGCCGGCGGCGACCGCGCCGACGACATCTTCGCGGGGCGCCCTGGACAGTGGAATCTGTGGCTGGCGTTTGACGCTCATCGAATGTTCAGCTCCTTCTTGATGGCGTGGGCGTGGAGGGTGAATGCTTCAGCCGCCTTCGCCGCACCGCGGGATGAGATGCGCGTCAGCGGAACACGAGCCGACTGCCCGTCAGCGATGGCGGTCGTGCGTGGGATCTCGGGTTCGACCACAGCCTCCCCGTAGGCATCGACGAGGGCCTGCCGCTGGTAAGCATGCTCCGCGGTCCTGGCGTAGCGGTTGATCACAACTTTGGGCTCTCCGAGGGACCGGTTGTACATGGCGCTCCCCCGCACTCGGTCCACGAGCTCGAGGTACTTCACCACGCCTTTGACGCTGAAGGCTTCAGCGTCAGCCACAACTCGGGTCTCGTTGGCATAGATCAGTCCGTTCAGCGTCAGTCGGCCAAGGGCAGGCGGCATGTCCAGGAGGATCACGTCGTACTCCTCGTCTATCCCGGAACCGTCTGCTGCGTTGCGAAGCCGCTGCTCTGGAGCCATGAGGTTCTCGGCTTCAATCCGCGCCAGCTGCTCATCTCCGGGCAGAAGACTGATTCCTTCGAAGTCCGTGGAGACAACAACCTGTCCGAGGGTTCCGGCCTGCTCGTTGTAGACAGCATCAAAGATGGTCAAGTCGAATTCGGTCTGGTTGCCCACGAGCACATCAGTGAGGTTCCGCTGCGGGTCGAGGTCGCCGACCAGGACCCGGCAACCGATGATCTGGAGCGCGTTGGCGAGGTTCAGAACGTAGCTGGTTTTGCCGACCCCGCCTTTCCTGTTCCCTACCGCGATCACATGGGCCATCTGGCATCCTTCCAAAGTCCTTGTTGCAATATTGCATTCTTGCTTGCAATAAGGCGTTATTGCTTGCCGTATTGCAAGCATCCTATTCGCCGTCTTGCATGCTTGCAAGCTGCAATATTGCAAGCATGCAAGACGACCTGAGGGGTGCCTAGTATGCCGCACGGATGTTCCACATCCCTGCGGCATCGGCGTACATGCCGGGGGGCGGCCAGTATTCGTCTGTCTCCGGGTCGTAGAGATCTGCTTCTGCCAACTGGCGGTCTGGGTGGTGGCGGTCGAGCCAGGCATGCCAGGCGGCACGCTGCTGGCGGTGGATGGTGAGTTGTGCGGCGACGTCTTGGTCGGCACCGAGTCGCTGGGCGAGCTGGGTGAGGCTTGTGGTGTGGGTGATGTACCAGCGTTTGTCCTGGTCGCGGCGGATCATGCCGAGCGCTGACATCTCGGCCAGAGCGCGCTCGGCGGTGCTGGCACCGATCTTGGCCTGCTGGGCGACCTCCTTGGTAGTGGGGGAGAGGCGGCTGCGTTCGATGGCTTCGTAGGCGAGTGCTGCGGCGGGACCCAGGACGCGGAAGACAGGTCGGATAGCGTGGATTTTGCCCTGACGCCAGCTGAGGTCGCGGGCGAGCTCACGGTACTGCTGAGGGAGTTCTACGAGGTAAACGTCGGCGTTGCGGTGGCGCGCGTCCGCGACCTTGGTGACCATTCCATCCGAAAGCTGCGCCAGGCGATGCAGCAGCCTCGCCACAGTGCTGTGGTGCTGCCCCAGGGCAAGTGCGAAGGTCCGGCAGCCGACGTCGAGCGTATCGGTCTCCATGGTCCTCATGTAGGCCAGGACGCCCCTGATGAGGAACCGCAGGCCGATCCCCTCGCGGCCGTACTTCTGGAAGCGTGCATCAAGTACCGCGTAGAGCACGTTCTCTAGATCGTTGACCAGCTGGTGCACTGCAACCGCGCTGAGTGCCCCCCCGGTGGGTTTAGTGGGGCTTGTGTCGCTTTTAGGGGCAGTTCTCTTCCCTTGGCTGCTGGCGGTGAATTCGAGGGCCTTTGCCCACTCGGCCTCGAGGAGGCGGGAGAGCTGGGCGGGGGACTGGTACAGGGCTGCGAGGCCGCGGAACTGTCCCGTCAGCTCTCCTCGCACCTGGTCGAGGGTCCACCCGCATGCTGCGAAGTGGTTCAGGACGGCCATGCGCGCTTCAGACGGCGTGCGGTGACGGGCTGTGTCGAACAGGCCGGTCTGGGCGATCGCACGGAGTGGGGACTGCCAGCCGGCCGTCGGGGTGCAGGATCTGGCGTCGCGGGCCTTCTGGGGCGTCAGGGGGGAGGGGGCGGCCTTCGCCCGGAGGGCGGCCTCCTGGCGGTTGCGGCGCAGCTCAGGTGCGAGCGCCCGGCGGAGCTTGTCGACGTCCCCGGCGGGGTTGCGCCTCCTGAGGATGTCATAGGCCGACGACAGCGGAGTGATGAGCTGCTGGCGGCCGCCGCGCTTGTGGAGGGTGCCAGGAACGCGGATGCAGCCGGTGGAGGGGTTCTGGTGCGGGCTCGCGTCCATGCTGGGGGCCGTGCGGGCCAGCGCGGCCACGAGTTCGCGGGCCTCTGCGCCGTCCATCGGTTCGGCGAGTGGTACGTACAGGTGCCGGCCGCCGGCGGGAGAGAAGTCCTCGACGTAGCGCAGGCCACAGGAGGCCAGCAGGGCACCGAGGCGTTCTGCGTCATTGTCGACGACGGCTTTGGTCGCCTTCGAGGTGTCCAGGTCCAGGCAAAGTGTCGTGACGCGGCCTGCCGTGTCGTGGATCAGAACGGCCGCGGGAGCCCGTGGGGGCACGGCAGTGAGCTTGTGAGGGGTGCCCGGGTACTGGAACTTGCCCCGGACCCAGCGGCCCGCCCGGTACGCCGGCTGGCCTGCGATCAGGGGCGCAAGGGCCCACGCCTGCTCAGGTGTGACTGGCGCGGACAGCGCTGGCGTGGCAGACACGCCGACCCGGCTGTCCGTCTTGAGATCCCGCTCTGGGAGCACGGCATGTAGACTTGTGGGCATAGCAGGAGGACTCTCCTAGAGGGTGTGACTGTCGGAGCCCTTCACCCGGTCCCGCCAAGAACTTGGGGTGGAGAGCTTTAGAATTTGATATAGGAAGGCCCGCCTAGGCGGGCCTTCCTCGTTTTAACTGGCTTTTGCGATGGGCAACGACTCCGGTAGTTCCTTACGGTCGAACCAGGAAGGGAGTCCGTCCGACTGCATCTCAGCGCGGAGCTGTCCGAGAATCAGTTCCATCGCCTCACTTGCCGAGATCCCTGCGTGCTTTGCCATGAGGAAAACAAGATCCTTGTGTTCCCGTGGCACCGAGGTAACGAGCTGGACATTGTCCAGCGCCGTGCCACGCTTCCGTCGCAATGCAGTACTCATGAACCGAACCTAGCCTTAGGTCTAAGGATTAAGTGGGATCCTGCGCCGTGTCGCCCGGAAGCCCTCTGGAAGCCAGGAGGCGGCGAGGCATCCAGCGTCCACGCCGACTCCGCCGGGTTCCAATGAGAGTCGGCCGAGGCGGGTTCTACCGACCGTCGAGGTAGGTGAGGAGCCTCTCCGCCTCGCGGTCGCGCACGTCCCGGTTCAGCCGGTATACGACCCGCTGACCCTGGCGGTCGCCCTCTGCGTCCGAGTCGACTAGGCCGAGCTCTTCGAGCTCGCGGAGGTGGCGGAAGACGGTGTGGTAGGTCGCTTCCAGGTCGCGAGCGATCTGTCCGGATGTCTCTCCGTCGGGATGGCGGGCCAGTTCGCGGATCACGGCAGCGCGGATGGCGGAGACGCCGAATGCGCTCATCGCGGTCGCCTCGGCCGGTCCCGTCGGCGTAACCCTTGCATTTCGCGTCACCGTCCCATCTTGCCGCAGGTCCTTCGCTGTTGCGCTTGACTCTAGCATCCATTGCTAAAGTAGCCTAGCAATGGATGCTAGGGTCGGGTCGTCACCGGGGCATGCGGGGGGTCCTTTCCCCGCGGTTTGCAAGTATTTCAGCTTCTTGTAACCCCTGTGACTGGTTTGTCATTGAGGGCTGGTAGGTGTGGTGGGCAGGGGGTGGATGGGATGAAGCAGGGGATCGGGTGTGCGGTGGTGGCAGGGATGGCAGCCCCGCTGATGCTGCTCGCTGCCGTGGTGGTCCTCTCGCCCGGGGACGGCGCGGCACAGGCCGCGGGCTGCGGCGGAGCTGCGGCGTCCCCGAGGATCTCCGCCCCGACCCAGGCAGCCGGTTTCTCCGGGGAGCAGCTGGCGAACGCAGCGGTGCTGATGGACGATGCGAAGCAGCTCGGCCTGCCGGTGGCCGCGCAGGTCCTCGTGGTGCAGGCCGCGATCGGTGAGTCGACGCTGCGGAGCATCGACTACACGGACGCCGCGGGCACTGTGAACGGCGTCGCGGTCACGGTCGGGATCCTCCAGCAGGACGACTCATACGGGCCCCGTTCGGCCCGGCTGGACGTGGCGAAGGCGGGCACGGGGTTCCTGTCCCGTCTCAAGGACGTCCCCGGCTGGGAGTCGCTGGAGCCGACCATCGCGATCCACCGGGTCCAGCGCAACGCCGACCCCCAGCACTATGCGAAGTACCGCGGCGCCGCGCTCGAGGTCGTGCAGTCGCTCTCCGGGGCCAAGGTGTCCGTCGGGGACTGCAGCGGCGGCGGTACCGCGGCGGGCGCAGGGGATGACCTGCCGTGGGGCCACGGGCCTGTCGACGCGCCGAGCGGTCTGGGCATGTACACGCGCGAGTGCGTGGACTTCGCCCTCTGGCGCGTGAACCAGGCGTACGGATCGACGTCGGCGCCGTTCAGGTTCACCAACGCGGACTTCCGCGGGGACGGCGGCGTGCTCGGCAACGCCGTGACCTGGCTGGACGGCTGGCGGGCGAAGGGCTGGCCCGTCGGGACGACACCCCGCGCGGGTGCCGTCGTCTACTACGCCCCGGGCGTCGGCGGAGCCGGCGACGTCGGGCACGTCGCCGTGGTGAAGGCCGTCAACCCGGACGGGTCCTTCCTCGAGGAGGGCTACAACGGCAACCTTCCGCCGGACGACCACACCTACTACATCCGCACGGTGCAGGACGTCACGCCCACGGCCTTCCTGTACGTGCCTTCGAAGGGATGATCCGCATGCTGCAGAAGACCATGGCCGCCGCGGCCGGCACCTTGCTGGCCCTCGCCTGCGCCGCGTGCGCCCCGGCCGCACCGACCGCGCAGACGGCCCAGGCGCCGACGCCCACTGCGTCCCTGAGCCGCGGCGACCGCGCTCAGGCCCAGAGCGCGCCGCCGCTGCCCGTCTCCTCGTGGGACGCCGCCAGTGAGCAGAGCGCGAAGGACACGGCCGCCAAGGCCATGGCCCTGTTCGCCCGGCCCCGGGTGGACCAGCGGCAGTGGATCACGGACCTGGCGCCGATGCTGTCCCCGGCGTACCGGACCGAGGCCGAGTACATCAACCCGGCCCGGGTGCCGGTGAGCAAGGTCCTCTCCGGCCCGGCCCTGAAGGCCTCGTCCGGGGACCCCATGACCGTCAAGGCGGTCTTCACGACCGACGCGGGGGAGTGGGTCGTCCTGCTCCACCGCACAGCAGCGGCGCAGCCCTGGCTCGTCCAGGACATCGCCTCCAACGACGCCTGAGAAAGAGGAGAGAACCCAGATGGCGATCGACAAGAGCAGGATCCGCGAATTCCCCCCGATCAGCATCACCATCAAGGACGACGACGGCGGGGAGCTGCTCATCGGCGCATCCCGGCAGACCGTGGTCGGCGGCAGCGAGGTCGAGGTCCGACGCGAGCTGCTGGGCCTGGTCGTCGC
>NZ_DAIUJO010000161.1:0-6210 GCF_036848755.1 Sinomonas sp.
GACCCTGCGGCCCAGGCGCTTGCCCGTGCGCAGGTAGAACGGCACGCCGGCCCAGCGGCGGGTGCCGATCTGCAGCTTGATGGCGGCGTAGGTCTCCGTGGTGGACTGGGGGTTCATCCCGTCCTCCTCCAGGAACCCCGGGACCTTCTCGCCGCCCTGCCAGCCTTCGCCGTACTGGCCGCGGGCGGTGGCGGTCGCGAGGTCCTTCGGCAGCCGGACGGCCGCGAGGATCTTCTCCTTCTCGGCGCGCAGGTCTGCCGCATTGAAGGAGATGGGCTCCTCCATCGCGGTGAGCGCGAGGAGCTGGAGGAGGTGGTTCTGGATGACGTCGCGAGCGTCGCCCACGCCGTCGTAGTAGCCGGCTCGGCCGCCGGTGCCGATGTCCTCCGCCATGGTGATCTGGACGTGGTCGACGTAGTTGGCGTTCCAGATCGGCTCGAAGAGCTGGTTCGCGAAGCGGAGGGCCAGAATGTTCTGGACCGTCTCCTTCCCGAGGTAGTGGTCGATCCGGAACACTGCATCAGGCGGGAAGACCGACTCGACGATGTCATTGAGCTGGCGTGCGGATTCGAGATTGTGGCCGAACGGCTTCTCGATCACCACCCGGCGCCACTTGCCCTCTTCGGCTTGGGCGAGCCCGTGGGCGGAGAGCTGGCGGCAGACCTGCTCGAAGGCCTTCGGCGGGATCGACAGGTAGAACGCGTGGTTGCCCCGCGTGCCCCGCTGCTCGTCGAGCTCCTCGAGGGTGGACTTGAGGCGCTCGAAGGCCTCATCGTCGTCGAATGAGCCCTGGACGAAGCGCACACCCTCGTTGAGCTGGGCCCACACGGCTTCGTCGAAGGGCGTCCGCGCATACTGCTTGACGGAGGCCTTGACCTCCTCGGCGAAGTCCTCCTTCTCCCACTCGCGGCGGGCGAAGCCCACGAGCGCGAAGCTGGGCGGCAGAAGGCCCCGGTTCGCGAGGTCGTACACGGCTGGCATGAGCTTCTTGCGGGCGAGGTCGCCCGTCACTCCGAAGAGGACGAGCGACGACGGACCTGCGATCCGGTTCAGGCGCCGGTCCCTTGGGTCGCGGAGCGGATTGCCGCCCCGCTTCGACCCGCCCGCGCCGTTGTCGTTCTCTGGCATGATGCCTTTCTTTTCCTTCCGTGCGGTCCCCGAAACGGAACCGAAGCAGAAGCCGCCGGCCCGGCCGCACTGGCCGGGCCGGCGGCTCGGGGCCTCAGCGGGCCAGAGCCGAGACCAGATCCGTCAGCTGCTGAACGCCCGCGTCGCGATCCGTGAGATGCAGACGGAGCACGGGCCGACCGTGCTCGGCGAGCACCTGCGCGTCTCCCGCGGCTTGGGCCTCGATCAGCTGGGCGAACGTGAAGGGCCGGCCGGGAATCTCCACGTCGTTCGATGCCGCGGCAGTGACCTGAAGGAACACGCCGACGGCCGGGCCGCCCTTGTGGTACTGGCCCGTCGAGTGGAGGAAACGCGGCCCCCAGCCGAACGTCGTGGGACGCCCGGTGGCCTTCGCCAGGAGGTCGCGGACGCCCTCAAGCTGGGGGTAGGCGAGCCGGTCGAGGTAGGCCTGCACGCTCAGGTAGCCCGTGGGACCGAGCTGTGCGAGGAGCGCCTTGACGGCCTCCTCGACCGTGGACGCGCCTCCCAGCCAGTCTCCGCCGCGGACTTCGATCGCAGCTTCGGTGAAGTTGGCGGGCGTCGGCTCCGGGCGCGCGTCGAGGAGTCCCCGCGCCGCTGCCTTCGCGGCTTCCACGTCGGGCTGGTCGAACGGGTTGATGCCGAGCAGGCGTCCGGCTACGGCCGTCGCGAACTCCCACACCAGCATCTGCGTTGCGAGGTTTCCGCCCACGGCGGCCTGATTCGGGCCGAGGACGGGCTCGCTCTCTGCCGAGACCAGCCGAACGACGAGGACGTCGTCGGCGTCCTCCGTGACCTCGGGGGAACTGATCGACGCGACGACGGGCAGGATGCCCTTGCCGATCTTCCCCGTCGACTCCGCGATGAGCTGCTCGGCCCAGTCCGCGAAGCCATTGATGCCGGAGCCGTCCTCGACGATCACGATCTTGTCGCGCAGCGGAGTCGTGCCGCCCAGGGCCGCCCCGAGCTGGAGCCCGATGTTGTCCTCGGAGTCCTCGCGCAGGAGTTCGGCTGCTTCCTCGGCCTCGTCCAGCAGGGCCTGGATGTCGACGCCTGCGAGACCCGAGGGCACGAGCCCGAAGGCAGTGAGCGCCGAATATCGCCCGCCGACGTTCGGGTCCGCGTTGAACACGGCCCGGTACCCTGCTTCCCGGCTTGCCGCTTCGAGCGGCGAGCCGGGATCGGTCACGACGACGATCCGTCGCTTCGCGTCGATGCCCGCCGCGGTGAAGGCGGCCTCGAAGGCGCGGCGCTGGGAGTCGGTCTCGACCGTGGAACCGGACTTCGACGAGACGACGATCGCGGTGGCCTCGATGCGCTCCGAGAGGGCGGCCGAGACCTGCTCGGGGTCCGTCGAATCCAGGACGACGAGCGGGACCCCCGCAGTCGCGGCGATGACCTCAGGGGCCAACGAGGAACCGCCCATGCCGCACAGCACGATGCGGTCGACTCCCTCAGCGCGGAACTCGTCGCGCAGCGCCAGGATGTCCGCAACGAGCGGCTGCGAGACCGTGGCGGCCTCGATCCAGCCGAGCCGCTTAGCCGATTCCTCTTCGGCGTCCTTGCCCCACAGCGTGTGGTCCTTCGCGAAGATCCGGCTCGCGACGTGGTCAGCCGCGAGCTCGGGCACGCGAGACTCCACGGCCTCCCGGGCCGCGCCTGTCGCGTCGAACGTCAGCGCGCTCACGCGCGGGCTCCCTGAGCCGTCTCCGAGAGGGTGCGCTCGACGTCGGCGAGGAGGTCGTTCCACGAGGCGACGAACTTGTCCAGGCCCTCGGATTCGAGGACGGCGACGACGTCGTTGTAGGAGACCCCGATCTTCTCGAGCGCGTCCAGGTGGGCGTTCGACTCCTCGTAGGTGCCACGGACCGTGTCCCCGGTGATCTCGGCGTGGTCGAAGGTCGCGTCGAGGGTCTTCTCGGGCATGGTGTTGACCACTCCGGGGGCGACGAGCCCGGCCACGTAGAGGGTGTCCGGGAGGTTCGGGTCCTTCACACCGGTCGAGGCCCACAGTGGACGCTGCGGGAGGGCCCCGGCGTCCGCGAGCAGCTTCCAGCGCTCGGAGGTGAACTCCTCTTCGAACACCTGGTACGCGAGGCGCGCGTTCGCCAGGCCGGCCTTGCTCTTGAGGGCCTTGGCCTCGTCGGTGCCGATGGCTTCGAGGCGCTTGTCGACCTCGGTGTCCACGCGGGAGACGAAGAACGAGGCGACCGAGTGGATGGTCGAGAGGTCGATCCCGTTCTCCTTGGCCTTCTCGAGCCCGGTCATGAACGCGTTGATGACCGCACGGTAGCGCTCGAGGGAGAAGATCAGGGTCACGTTGACGCTGATCCCGGCCCCGAGGGTCTCGGCGATTGCCTCGAGGCCCTCGAGCGTCGCCGGGATCTTGATGTAGACGTTGCCCTTGTTGACCTTGTCGCGCAGCTTCTTGGCCTCGGCGATCGTGCCGGCCGTGTCCCACGCGAGGCGCGGGTCGACCTCGATGGACACACGGCCGTCGACGCCCTTGGTCGCCTCGGCGACCGGGGCGAAGAGGTCGCAGGCGTCGGCGACGTCGCGGGTCGTGAGCTCGAACACGGTCCGCTCCACATCCGCGCCGTCCGCGACGAGCTCGCGCAGCTGGGCGTCGTAGCCGTGGCCCTTCGTGATCGCGCCCTGGAAGATCGTCGGGTTCGTGGTCACGCCCACGACGTTCTTCTCATCGATGAGGCCCTTGAGCGAGCCGTCCGTGAGGCGCTGGCGGGAAAGGTCGTCGAGCCAGATCGACACGCCGGCGTCGGAGAGGGCCTGAGTGGGGGTAGTCATTTCGGTTCCTCCTTGTAAGGGGATGGTCAGTGCCCCGAATGGCGGGGTGGCCGCACTCTCTCTGGTGTTAACGCTGAGCGGCCGCGATTGAGTCCTTGGCGGCGAGGGTGACTGCTTCCGAGGTGATGCCGAATTCGGTGAACAGGGTCTTGTAGTCGGCCGAGGCGCCGTAGTGCTCGAGGCTGATGCTGCGGCCGGCGTCGCCGACGAACTCCGCCCAGCCGAGCGCGAGGCCGGCCTCGACGGAGACGCGGGCCTTCACCGTGGCGGGAAGGACCGAGTCACGGTAGGCGGGGTCCTGCGCCTTGAACCACTCGACGCAGGGCATCGAGACCACGCGCGCGGCGATGCCCTCGGCGGCCAGCGCCTCGCGGGCTGCGACGGCGAGCTGGAGCTCGGAACCGGTGCCGATGAGGATCACGTCCGGGGTCACGTCCGCGCCGTCCCGCTGGGCTTCGGCCAGGATGTAGCCGCCCTTCGCCACGCCCGCGGCAGAGCCGAAGCCGCCTTCACCGCGGTCCCAGGTCGGCAGGTTCTGGCGGGTCAGGACGATGCCGGCCGGGTTCTTGTGCCGCTCGAGGATGGTCTTCCACGCCCAGGCGACCTCGTTCGCGTCGCCCGGGCGGACGACGTCGAGGTTCGGGATCGCGCGGAGCGAGGCGAGCTGCTCGACCGGCTGGTGGGTCGGGCCGTCCTCGCCGAGGCCGATCGAGTCGTGCGTCCATACGTACGTCGACGGGATGCCCATGAGGGCCGAGAGCCGGATCGCCGGGCGCTGGTAGTCCGAGAAGATCAGGAAGGTACCGGAGAACGCCCGGGTCTTCCCGCCGAGAGTGATGCCGTTGACGATCGAAGCCGCGGCGTGCTCCCGGATTCCGAAGTGCAGCACGCGCCCGTAGGGGTTGCCCTTCCACGCGGCCGTCGAGCGCGAGGCCGGGATGAACGACGGCGCACCCTCGATCGTGGTGTTGTTCGACTCCGCGAGGTCGGCCGAGCCGCCCCACAGCTCCGGCAGGACCGGGCCGATCGCGTTCAGGACCTTGCCCGAGGCCGCGCGGGTGGAGACGTCCTTGCCCGCGGGGAACTCGGGAAGGGACTCTTCCCAGCCCTCGGGCAGGCGGCGGGCCTCGATCCGCTCGTGGAGCTTGGCGGCCTCAGGGTTCGCCGCCGCCCACGCGTCGAAGGACTCCTGCCACGCGGCACGGGCCTCGCGGCCGCGCTCGAGTGCACCGCGGGTGTGGGCGAGGACCTCCGGATCGACGTCGAAGGACTTCTCCGGGTCGAAGCCGAGGACCTGCTTCAGAGCCGCGACCTCGTCGGCGCCGAGCGCCGAGCCGTGGATCTTGCCCGTGTTCTGCTTCGTCGGGGAAGGCCAGCCGATGATCGTGCGCAGCGAGATGATCGAGGGGCGCCCGGTCTCGGCCTTGGCGGCGAGCAGGGCCCGGTAGAGGCCCTGGACGTCCTCCCGGTACTCGCCCGACGCGGTCCAGTCGACCCGCTGGGTGTGCCAGCCGTACGCCTCGTAGCGCTTCAGGACGTCCTCGGTGAACGCGACGTCGGTGTCGTCCTCGATCGAGATGTGGTTCTCGTCGTAGATCACCACGAGGTTGCCCAGCTCCTGGTGCCCGGCCAGGGAGGACGCCTCGGCGGTCACCCCCTCCTGCAGGTCCCCGTCCGAGGCGATCACCCACACCGTGTGGTCGAACGGGGACTCGCCCTGGGCCGCCTCGGGATCGTACAGGCCCCGCTCGCGGCGGCCGGAGTAGGCGAACCCGACCGAGGAGGCCAGGCCCTGCCCCAGCGGGCCCGTGGTGATCTCCACGCCCCTGGTGTGCCCGTACTCCGGGTGGCCCGGGGTCAGCGACCCCCACGTGCGCAGCGACTCGAGGTCGCCCAGCTCGAGCCCGTACCCGGCCAGGAACAACTGGATGTACAGGGTCAGGGACGAGTGCCCCGGGGAGAGGATGAACCGGTCACGGCCGATCCACGCCGGATCCGCCGGGTCGTGGCGCATGAGCTTCTGGAACAGCAGGTACGCCGCCGGGGCCAGGCTCATCGCCGTGCCGGGATGCCCATTGCCCACCTTCTGCACCGCATCCGCGGCGAGCACACGGATGGTGTCGACGGCCTTGCGGTCCAGATCGGTCCAGGTCAGTTCTTGCACATCCACAGCAGGCACGTACACGGCCCCTCTCCATTGCTGGCGGCAGGAAGCCTAAGGGGCACGCGAATGGTGGGCCCTGCAATGCATCCTGCCAG